>NZ_JACGWC010000038.1:0-25656 GCF_014077545.1 Colwellia sp. BRX10-1 | reverse complement strand
AACCTGTTGCTTGGTTATGGGTTTTCCAGACATATCTTTCTCTATTGAATTTGATATATCTAAAGTGTACCAAAACCGGTCAACCTAATTGTCGCGACCCGGCCAAGCTAATTGTCGCCTAATACCCGTTACTAACGTAACGGGTTTTTTGCTTTCTAACGTTTGAAAATACACCATTTATAACTAATTGAGCAGTAGCGCCAACAGTAGTGTGACTTATGTTCGACATGCCCATGTGAGACTAAGACAATACTAAGCTTCTATTTAGGTCGCTCTTTGCCATCCTTGGCAACGCGACATTAGTATATCCCTACACGTCAAAAACCCGTTACTAACGTAACGGGTTTTTTGATTTCTGGCGTTTGAAAATAGAGGTTAAATTTTCATGAAAATAATAATTTAATATTTAAGCTCTTAGCAACAAGGCGTGTTTATTAGCTAGGTAACTCAGAGGTTAGTACCCAATAGTAATTTAGCTCTTTCATTTTATTGACGAAATCATCAAATTTTAAAGGCTTAGTAATATAGCCACTAGCACCTAAGCTATAACATTCCTCTATTTCGGGTGCTGTGCTTGACGTACTTATCATCACGACCGGAATACCAGACAGGGCTGGATCGGCTTTGATTATTTTTAACGTTTCTATACCGCCTTGTCTTGGCATTCTAATATCGAGAAAGACAATATCTGGACGTGTAAATTGACTACTATCTTCAAAGGGGGCTTCATTTCTCAAGTAAGCAACCGCTTGTTCTCCATCCATAACATGCGCGATTGTATTTTTAATATTAAAATCACTAAAAGCATCCATCATCAGTTCTGCATGATCAATATTGTCTTCAACCATTAACGCTGAAATTGCTTTAAGATTATCCATAATTGTTCCCTGTCTGTTTAGCGATACTAAAACGATTTAATCAGTTTGTTTAGCTATTACTTTGACTTTCTTAAATTTCAAGGTAAATAAACTTCCTACACCTAATGCAGATTTCGCTTCTATACTGCCTCTATGATGTTCAATAATGCGTTTAACAATACTTAAGCCTAATCCTGAGCCTGAGAATTTTTTACCATTAACTAGTCGGTTAAACGGCGAGAATATTTTATCAACGTGTATTGGATTGAAACCGATACCATTGTCTTGCAATGATACTTCAATATAATTACCGGTATCGTTCATGACTATGTCGATAATTGGTAAGTTATTATTAAATTTTATGCTGTTAGCAATTAGATTTTGAAACAAGAGTTGTAACAAAGCCATGTTACCTGAGATATTAGCCAGCTCATCCGGTATATTCACTTTAAAATCAGCTTTTATTGTATCTTTAAGTGAGGCTACCGCTTTAGTAATAACCAGCTTTAAGTTAACTGTTTCGAATACTTGATTTGCATAGCCTACAGATAAGTAACTTTGTAAGTCTGATACTAAGCTATGTACATCCGTCGTACTTTTCTCAAGGTAGTCGAACCATTTTAATTCATTGGGTGTACAGTCTATCCTTGAGGTTAAATCGGCTTTTAATGCCTTAGATACTCCCATAATACGACTAATATGACCATTGAAATCATGAGATAAGCTAGCACAAAATGCTTGCATGTCTTGATTATATCCAGCAAATTCTTGTTGGTGCCTAAATCTCTCGATAGCATAACAACATGTTTTATATAGTAATTGCGGTGTTAATTCGTCTTTGGATAAATAGTCTTGAACACCTTTGTTGAGCAATGATTGTGCAATTTCAATACTATTTACTGAAGTTAATATCACCATTGGTAAGGGATTAGTTTGTAAACTTAACCACAGTACAGTTTCGCTTATAGTTGAATCAGGCAGTTGTAAGTCACATAGGCATATATCAAAGTGTTCAGAGGAAAGTCTTGCAATACCTGAAGATAAAGTTTCTGACCTTACGACATGAGCATGTATTTCTGTAATAGACGCCAAAGCATCTTCAATAATCTCAAAATGATCAGAGTTGTCCTCTATTACCATTACTTTCATGATATGTGTTCTCCTATGTCATTAATGAAATGCGAATACATCCATGAAAATTAGACATTATCAACTTAGGTTGCTAATGTAAATGTGTATCAATTGTATTGTTGATTTTCACAAATGGTTATGGATGTCCTTGTGTTTGTGTTTAAAAGCAGATGTTCATACCAGGATGGGTATTAAATGAGAATTTTAATTGTTGATGACGATGAAATTGATAGTGCGCTGGTAAAAAGAGCGTTGAGTACATCTTTACAAAATAGTTACGAAGTGAAAGAGGCTGACTCTGTCGCCAAAGGGCTTGCCCTAATTGAAGCAGAAACCTTTGATGTTATTTTACTTGATTATCATATGCCTGAAGTTAATGGTATTGAAATGATTATCGACATCCGCTCTCGCCCAAATCTTGGTAATACCGCTATTATTGTTATCAGTGCTGCACAAGACAGTTCAATTGCGTTGAACTGTATTGAAGCTGGAGCACAAGACTTTATCACTAAAATTGACATATCACATGTCAAACTCCATCAAGCGATTATACATTCGAAGAAACGCTTTGAAATGGAGCAGCGAATGCATGAAAGCTACTTAGCTTTAAAAAACATGGCCGAAACAGATCAACTAACCGGTCTACATAATCGCTATTATTTTGATGAAACCCTCAAGTTTATGATCGCTAACAGTGACCGTTCAAAACTATCTGTCGGTATGCTAGCCTTGGATTTAGACGACTTTAAACATGTTAATGATTCACTAGGACATCATGCAGGAGATCAATTACTGGTCGATTTGGTTGGCAGAGTAAAAGAATGCTTAAGGATCAATGATGGTTTCGCTCGACTAGGTGGTGACGAATTTGCTATTACCTTAGCCAATGTCCATTCTGTCGAAGAAGTTAACATGATCGCCAATCGTATTTTAACTTCATTTCAAAAGCCATTTTTAATCGAAGGCCATCGTATTAAATGTACTATTAGCATGGGGGCTGCCTTATACCCAAACGATGCGGATAGCCGTGTACAATTGGTCAAGTGCGCTGACATCGCGATGTACAGAGCAAAACAAAATGGTAAAAACGCTTTAAGGTTCTATGAATCTCATTATCAAAATGAATTTAATCGCCGTTTTTTGATTCAAAGTGAAATGACGGAAATCCTGCGTAAATCATCGTTTAGACTATTTTATCAACCGGTATTTTGTGCACATAACGATCAAATTACCGGGGTTGAAGCCCTTATTAGATGGCCTGATTCACCGAAGTCATATACGCCTGATGAATTTATTCCTGTTGCTGAAGAAACACGATTGATTCATGATCTCGGTCAATGGGTACTTACCACCGCGCTAACTGACTTAGCATCATGGCAAAGACGATTTGCCGATAATTTCTCCATGGCCATCAATATCTCAGCCTTACAATTGCAAGATCCTCAATTAACTAAAAAAATAAAAGACGAAACGACACGGCACGGAGTTTTACCTAGTACCATCATCTTAGAAATCACTGAAACAGCACTTTTAGAAGATGATGAAGTAACGCGAGCAACACTTCATTCATTATCATCTCATGGTTTCCAAATAGCATTAGATGATTTTGGTATGGGGTTTTCTTCTATTGCTCATCTAAATAACTTCCCTATTAATATCGTTAAAATCGACAAGTCGTTACAAAACAAGGAGCCAAACGTTAACAAGAAAAAAAGCTTGCTTGAAGCCGTTACTATTATGCTTAAGCTTCTTGATTTCATTGTTGTTGCTGAAGGTATAGAAACAGAGAGTCAATTATTAGTTTGTCATGAACTTAAAATAGATAAGATACAAGGCTATTTATTGGGTAAGCCTATGCCAGCACATATGTTAGAAGAAAAGTTGCTTGCACAGAGCGCATAACTTAATGGTTTTATATATCACTTAATCCTTACGTATAACTTGATATAAGTGGAGCGAAAAATCGATGATATCAGCTTTAATACCCGACAATGAACTGGCTCGTTTGGCAGCATTAGATGAGTATAATATTTTAGATACGCCATCTGAGCTAGCCTATGATCAGCTAACCGAGCTTGTCTCCAGTGTCTGTGGTACTCCTATTGTGCTAATTTCTTTTATTGACGAAAAGCGACAATGGTTTAAGTCTCATTACGGGCTTGAAGTAGGAGAGACTCCGCGTGATATTGCCTTTTGTGCGCATGCTATTCATCAGGATGATGTCTTTGAAATACAAGACAGTCGTAAAGATAAGCGTTTTCATGATAACCCTTTAGTAACCGGACCCGCTCAAGTTATTTTTTATGCAGGTGCTCCATTGATAACACCTGAAGGTCTAAGGTTGGGGACTTTATGTGTCATCGACAACAAACCGTCACAATTGACCGATATTCAAAAAAAACAGTTAACCATTATTGCTCAGCAAGTTGTTGCGCATTTAGAGCTAAAAAAAGTGGCTCGTATCAAAGATAGCCTTGTTTCGAAGTCACTGTCATTAACGAGTAACTTAGTGGCAAAAAATAAGGAACTGGAACAGTTTGTTTTTGCGGTATCACATGACTTGAAATCACCTTTGGTCACTATTAACGGCTTTACGTCCACGTTAGCGAAAGAATTATTGGCTATAACTACCGAAAAACAGCAGCATCGTTTTAGCAGAATCCTTAAAAATGTTAAGCATATGGGGGATCTGCTGACTAATTTACTTGAGCTTTCTAGAGTCATGAAAGGGGATATCACTAAAGAACCTCATGATGTAACTGGCCAGATTGAAAAAAGTTGGCAGAGATTGTTAACTAAGAACAGAATATTGAACGCTGAGCTTATATTAACTAAACCCTTACACTCCATTTTGACTCATCAGCCACTTTTTTCACAATGTATCGATAACTTATTAAAAAATGCCTTGCAATATCGGAGTGTTGAGCGGAATCTACAAGTAAAAATTCATACTGAAGTATCAGACACAGCGATTTCTTTATTTATCCGCGACAATGGTTTAGGTATCGAAAAGAAAGATCACGCACGTGTTTTTGATGTTTTTGAGCAGATTGTTGAAGGTGATGGGACTGGAATTGGCTTGACTATTGTTAAGGCCGTAATGGAAAAACACAGCGGTTTAGTGACTCTAGCCTCTGGATTAGATCAAGGATGTTGCTTTGAATTGCATTTTCCAAGAATATAAATAGAAATATAATCCACTAAATAATCCATATTAGGAATACCCATGAACGAATGGTTACAGCAATTTGCTAACCCCAATTTTATGCCGCACGGCCATTGCTACCTTTGGCGACCTGATATCTTATGGACCCATGTTATTTCTGATATCACTATAGGTGTAGCCTATTATCTGATCACTATTATTTTGGGTATATTACTCTACAAGAGAAAAGAAAGTGTGCCATATAAAGATATATTTTCCTTATTTATGGCGTTTATTTTCTTTTGTGGTACCACCCATTTTGTCGCTATTTATGTAACTTGGTACCCCGCTTATGAGTACCAAGGCTGGATAAAAGCCTTAACCGCTTTTACTTCTATTTTGACTGCCATTGTTTTAGCACCAAAATTACCCGATCTTATTCAATTACCGGGTGTCGAAATTAAATATCATAAGGCACTAAAGGAAGTTGAGGCGTTAAAACATAAAAATGCCCAAATGAGTTCAGTTTATTCTGCAACACTCGACCGAGAAGAACGCGTCATCGAATTAAAAAAAGAAGTTAATTCCCTAATGGTCGAACTTAAGCGAGAGCACGTCTACGATGTTTAACTTCGCCACCTTGTCTATATTAAATTTTTATTGCACATTCGATTTTATGTGGGATATCGATGAATTCTAAGAATTCGGTATTAACTGCGCTACTATTATTCTTCATCACACTAGAAGTACTTATTGCACTCGATTACAAATCGAAACAAAAAGACATGCGTGAGCAACGTGTTTCGGTATATTCGGCTATTATCGAAATGCAAAGTCAGATTGGTTATGTTGGTTTAATACATAATTTTAAAAATGCGATCTTACGGCCCAATGAACCGCACTATCGGGCTGATGCTTTTGAAAACTACCGTAAAGCAAACATCCAATTAGATAAACTAGAAGTACAAGGCGCGTTAATTCTCGGGCAACTTAACATGTTAGCGGTAAGAGACATGCTGGTGGCTTATAAGGAAAGGTTATCTTTGTTACCAGCCTTAACTGAGAAAAATATGAGCATAAGTGAAGTTGATAATTATTTGCGTTACGACGATGAGCCTTCTCATATTGAAATAAAAGTTGTTGCAGATAAGATTGCGATTTTACTTGAAGATAAGATGTCAGACTTACTTCATCACAGCCTTAAATCTGGCTTTATTGTGCTAGTTGCTTTGTTATTGACCTTAGTCGTCATTATACGTTTTTTCTTTAAAGATCAGCAAAAGGCACTCGCGCAAAGTACTATGTTAAACATCAAGATGGAAGGGCATAAAGTTGATATGGCTCGTTCGCAAGCCATCTTATTGAGTATGATGGAAGATGTTGAAAAAGAAAGACGCCAAGCGATTAAACTCAACAAGAAATTAGTTAATAAGAACAAAGAGATGGAACAGTTTATCTATACAGTTTCACACGATCTAAAATCGCCATTAGTCACCATTTCCGCTTTTAGTCATAAATTACAATTAGAACTTGTTGATAAGTTGACCGAAAAGCAAGCATATCGGCTGAGTCGTATCATCGAAAATGTTGATAACATGGAGAGGGTATTAACCGATTTACTTGATTTATCTCGTATTGTTCAACAAGCTATAGAAACCTCTGCGATTAATGTTAAGCAAGTAGTAGAACAACAAAGTGCGGTATTAGAAGAGGGACTTCTCAAAGCCAATGCTACTATTACCCTAGATGACAATTTACATACCGTAAATGCCAATGAACGCTTGGTGTCTGCAGGGATACTGAATTTACTCAGCAATGCTATACGCTATCGAGATCCAGCGACTCCTTTGCTTATTGACATATTTACCAGTCAAACAAAATTATCAACAACAATTCATGTAAAGGACAACGGTATAGGTATCGACTCAAAATACCATAAGTTAATTTTTGGTATCTTTGAAAAGCTTTCCGCAACAAAAGGTACTGGCGTTGGCTTAACGATTGTTAAAACAATAATGGATAAGCATAACGGCAAGGTGCTACTTGCTTCGGCACTGGGCGAAGGATGTTGTTTTTCTCTTGAATTTCCTAACGATGTCAAAGGTAATCATAAAACAGTGAATTAACACTGATAACAGATTCAGGATATTGCTCACACTAACTGTAGTGGGTTATTATTTATCTAATATCATTTATTTTTTTTACTAAAAAGCCGCGTTACTTATCAAGTAAACGCGGCTTTATTTTTTGGGTAGATAATATTACTTTTTCTTTTTACCAAATGGTTGCTTTGGCTTTCTATCATCAAACTGGTTTTCAGAGAAACGTGTTAAGCCTTGCTTACTTTTCTCAGCAGCAGAGCTTGTTGACGGCTTCTTGCCATAAGCTGTCTTAGTCGTTACTGGCTTTTTGCCAAAGGTGGTTTTATTGCCTTTAGCATTATTTTTTCCTTTACCGTTATTCTTATAGTGTTGCTGCTCTTTCTCGCCACGGGTTTCGTTGGGTACCAGACAGCCCGGTTTCGAACCAATTAGCGTTTTTCCTAAGCCCATTTTAGTAAAAGCTTGGCGAAGCATCGGCCAGTTAGCCGGATCATGATAACGTAATATAGCTTTATGTAAGCGACGCTGAATAGTGCCTTTAGGTACGGCGACACTCTTGCTGTTTTTATTTACATTTCGCAGTGAATCTATTTCAGTGTGGTACAAAGTGGTGGCATTGGCTAAAGGTGATGGATAAAAGTTTTGAACTTGGTCTAATTTAAAATCATTACTTTTTAACCAAAGTGCTAAGTTAACCATATCACGATCTGTTGTGCCTGGATGTGCAGAAATAAAGTATGGAATTAAATATTGTTTTTTACCGGCTAACTTAGAGTAATGATCAAACATTTCTTTAAATTTATCATAGCTGCCCATACCTGGCTTCATCATGCTATTTAAAGGACCTTCTTCAGTATGCTCTGGGGCTATTTTTAAGTAACCTCCAACATGATGTGTCGCTAGTTCTTTGACATATTCCGGATCTTGAATCGCTAAATCGTACCTAACGCCTGATGCGATTAATACTTTTTTGATGCCAGGTATTTTTCTTGCAGCACGATATAGCTCAATAGTAGGTGTATGATCTGTATCTAAATGACCACATATTGTGGGCCATACACAAGAGGGTTTACGACAGGTTGCCTCAGCTTTTTCGCTTTTACAATTTAGCTGATACATATTGGCGGTAGGACCACCCAAGTCAGATATTACGCCGGTAAATCCTGGTACTTTTAGTTGAATATCTTTTATTTCATTGAGTATCGATTCTTGTGAACGACTCTGAATAATTCTGCCTTCATGCTCTGTTATCGAACAAAAAGTACAACCACCAAAACAACCACGCATGATGTTAACTGACGTTTTTATCATGTCATAGGCAGGGATTTTTGCATCACCGTAACTTGGGTGCGGTACTCGGGCATAAGGTAAGCCAAATACACCATCCATTTCACTTTCTGTTAAGGGGGTTGCGGGTGGATTTAACCAAATAAGTCTGCTGCCATGACGCTGTACTAGAGGTTTAGCAGAAGTAGGGTTTACTTCCTGGTGAAAAATACGTGAAGCATGGGCATACAATACTTTATTATCACGTACTTGTTCGAAAGTAGGTAAGTTAATATAAGTCGTTTCCCAAGGCTTCTTTTTATCGGCCCAAGATTTATTTTTATGTTGCTCTGCCCGATGCGGTGTCAGTTCAATCACTTGTGCTGTTTTGGTTATATCAGTGTCGGTGTTTTTAGCCGCAGCATCTGCTTCTGCACTGTTCTCAGAACAATCAGTAGAGGTGATTTCTTGATAAGGACTGATTATTGGGTCTATTTTACCGGGTTTATCTATCGAACGAGAGTCGATACCTTTCCAGTTGGGTAATACTTGGTTAGCAAGAAAAGCACTACCCCGAACATCGGTGATATTTTTAACTTCCTCACCATTTGCAATACGGTGGGCAATTTCAATTAAGGGGCGTTCGGCATTACCGTAGACGAGAATATCTGCTTTTGAATCAAATAATACCGATTGACGTACTTTATCTGTCCAGTAATCGTAGTGGGCAATGCGACGTAAGCTTGCTTCGATGCCGCCAATAATTACCGGCACACCTTTATAAGCTTCTTTACAGCGCTGAGTATATGCAGCTACTGCTCTGTCTGGACGTTTTCCGCCTTCATCGTTTGGCGTGTAGGCATCGTCATGACGCATACGACGTTCAGCGGTATAACGATTGATCATTGAATCCATATTTCCGGCTGTAACGCCAAAAAATAGATTAGGTTGTCCTAACTCCATAAAGGCATCTTTGGTATGCCATGCAGGTTGAGCGATAATACCAACACGAAACCCTTGCGACTCTAACATCCGACCAATAATTGCCATTCCAAAACTTGGATGGTCAACATAAGCATCGCCAGTTACTAAAATGATATCACAAGAATCCCAACCTAGGGTGTCCATCTCACTTCGAGACATAGGTAAAAACGGCGCTGTTCCATAGCATTCAGCCCAGTATTTTGGGTATTCGAACAATGAGGTTTTTACTTGTGTGAGCATAATTTGGCCTAGGATTGTGTAAGTAAGATTTTATTGTCGCTGGTCAATACAAAAAACAATAATTTGTTGTATAGAACAAGGCGCGCGATTATAGCAAATTATCATTTTAATTGTATCCTTTATTGATGCATGGGCATGATTTAAAAAGCCTCCATACATTATGACGCAACTTTATTGCGGTTGGTCGCATAAGATTACACTTTGCCGCCAGTTAAATTTACTATTTGATTGTATAAATTTATCGGGTTGAGTATAACTAACTATCTGATGTCCATTCTCAAAATTCACGATTAAAATAAGTCTCTTACCTATGAAAATAAAAATATTAACCGCCGCTATAAGTTTATCTTTAGTTGCCTGTGTAACAACAACGGCTGATCAATCGGCTGAAAAAATTTTAGATGATAACTACAGCAATAATAAATCTGTGGCGGCCGCTAAAGAAGTAAAGACAATCGCTATTGCTAAAGCCGTTGCCCCAAAAGAGTCTTTGTTAACAAATAACGACTTATTAATCACCTTAGAACAAATTATGTCTGACCCAGATTGGATGGGGCGTTCACCACAAAGTTGGTATTGGGGTGATGATAATCAGACTATTTTCTACAAACAAAAACGTGCGGGTAGTCCACTAAGTGATTTATACCGCCAAGCGACGTTGGACAAGGAAGCAGAAAAAGTTAAATTAGCGCAAATGCATGTGGTCAGTGATAGAAATGCACAACGAAATAAAGCCAATACGCATGAAGTTTACACTTTTGAAGGCAATGTTTTTGTTAAAGAGCTAGCGAGTTTAGATGTTCAACAACTGACTTATACGTCAGCTTATGAATATTCAACGATGTTTTTAAATAATGGTAATGTCGCTTACCGAGTTGGCAATAAATTTTTTGAACATGACTTATCCAGTAATAAAATTATTGAATTAGCTAATTTACAATTAAAAAAAGATCCTAAAGACAGTGAGGAGAGTCAGAGCTATATTGCCAGTGAACAACATGACTTAATCGCTTATGTTGCCTTGCAAAAAAGAAATAGCGAACTGCGAAAGAATCAACAAGAAAAACTCAAAGCGCAAAATGCTACACTGACTAAGAGTGACTTCTATTTAGGGGATAATAAACGTATCAATCACGCGAGTCTATCGCCCAACGGTGATAAGCTTATTGTCAGTATTAGTAGCGGTGAATCAAGCCAAGCTGATAGTGATATTATGCCTAACTATATTGCCGATGATGGTCATATAAAAGCGGAAAAGGTCCGTCAGCGTGTTGCTGATAATCGTCAATATAATGATGAGCTTTTTTTACTTGATTTAAAGTCAGGTCAAAAATTTCCGCTTTCTTACGACGTTTTACCCGGTGCTGATGAAGATGTACTTGCCAGTGTAAAAACTGAGAACTATCAACGTGAAGGTAAGGTTTATCAGTCGCAAAAATCACCCCGTAATATTCATGTTATGCAAGCTAATTCCCCTATTCAATGGCACGAAAATGGCAAACAAGTTGCAGTATTACTAGAAGCATGGGACAACAAAGACCGTTGGTTAACAACCGTTAATTTAATGGAGAATAAGCTAGAGAGCCAACATCGCTTACATGATGATGCTTGGATCAACTGGAGCTTTAATGAGTTTGGTTGGTTAAAAGGTGACAATACCTTGTACTACCTCTCAGAAGAAACTGGCTATTCTCATCTTTACAGTAAAAACTTAGCAGGTAAAGCCAAACAACTCACCCGTGGTCAATTTGAAATCAGTGATGTGAGCCTAACGCAAGATAAGTCACGTTTCGTCTTTAAAGCAAATAAAAAACACCCTGGTATTTACGAAATCTATCAAGTAGATATAAAATCTGGTCAGTTTAGTGCTTTAACTGACTTAGGCGGTATGAATGACTATGCATTAAGCCCTGATGATTCAACCTTATTAATTGAACATTCAACAGTAGCCATGCCTCCAGAGCTTTATGTAAAAGCACTTAAAGATGATGCTACGGCGATACGCTTAACTCATACGGTCTCTGAAAAATTCTTAAGTATGCCTTGGACTGCGCCAAGTGTGGTTGCTGTGCCTTCTTCATATCAAGATGAACCTGTTTATTCTCGTGTTTATTTACCAAAAGACTATGATAAAACGGCTGATAAAAATCGTGCGGTAATGTTTAGTCATGGCGCTGGCTATCTACAAAACTCACATTTAGGTTGGTCTGGGTATTTTAGAGAATACATGTTCCATAGTATGTTAGTGCAACAAGGTTATGTCGTTATTGATATGGATTATCGTGCTTCTGCAGGATACGGACGCGATTGGCGAACAGCTATCTATCGCCACATGGGCAAACCTGAAGTACAAGATATGCGTGATGGCGTAAACTGGTTAGTTGATAATGCTAATGTTGATCGTCAACGTATTGGTACTTATGGCGGTTCATATGGCGGCTTTCTAACCTTAATGTCTATGTTCACTCAGCCTGATTTATTTCAGTCAGGTTCGGCACTGCGCTTAGTCTCTGACTGGGCCTATTATAATCATGGTTATACCTCAAATATTTTGAACACCCCTGGCGATGACGCTATTGCTTATGAGAGAAGTTCACCTATTTATTTTGCTGAGGGATTAGAAAAACCCTTATTAATTAATGCGCCAATGGTCGACGATAATGTCTTTTTTCAAGATACCGTACGTTTAGTGCAACGTTTGATTGAGTTAGAAAAGCAAAACTTCGAAACGGCTATTTATCCAGTCGAACCTCATGGTTTTGTCCAACCAAGTTCTTGGTTAAATGAATATCGACGTATCTATAAGTTATTTGAAAATACCTTGTAACTTATGTAAAGCTTGCAAGACTAAAGGGTTACCTTTCTTATGAATTAAGAGCGGTAACCTTTTTTTTTGACGAAGAAAAGAACGACACTCTACTCATTGAAATAAAATGGTTACAGGAAGATGAAACTAATATTTGTGATGTTATTTTATCTCGATTTTATTGTAAATGCTCAGGCTAAAGCGGTATGTAAAGTCAGTTTGGGGAGCATAACTATTTCCCTTATGCCATTATCGAAAAGGGAAGATTAGAGTCAAGTATCATAAAAGATATTCATGATGCTATTACTGAAAAATTGAGCAGTCTGAGCAATATAAAATTTCAAGCTCAGTGATAAGTGAGCATAATATCCTTAGCGCACTTTAAGCTAATTCTAATATATCGATAAAACAATATAATAAGACAATAATCGCGTTGAAAAAAGCAGGTGTTATCGACGATTTTTTAAGAAAAATAAGTCTTTACCTTAATGTTTTTTTTAGTGAAAATGATTTGATAGCCATTAAAAATAATATGGCAAGCACACCACCTAATGCCCCCCATAAATGAGCATTTATTGCTACATTAGCGCCAATCAAGTCAGCGACGTCTTCACTTGCGCCATAATATTGTTCGTGGGCTATCTTTAAAATTACTCCAATAAGTAATAAGTAACCGGTGCGCTCTTTTGCTTTTATATCCTCAATAGCGCCCCAAATAAACAAGCCATGTAAAATACCGGATAAACCCACGTATTGTTCAATGTTTGGCGAAAACCAATGGATGCCAGCAGCACAAATAACAGCACTTATCATAAACACAATCAGATAACTTTTAATGGTGTAGAAATGACCATGTAAAGCCCACAACATAATAACCGCTGCACTATTCAACAGGAAATGGGCACCATTGGTGTGAAAAAAATGTCCGCTAAATACCCGCCAAACTTCGCCTTGTGTGACTAAACTGCGTTGATAAACAAAAAAACCACTTAAACTACTATCAAATATAAAAGCAACCAGTGAAATAATCAGAACTATGGCGGGAACCGTTACTTGTTGAACAGAAATTGGAAAAGCAGAAAGTGACAATCGCATTAAAATAGGCTTATAAACAAAGAGTAAAATATATTTTACTGCATTTTAGATGTTTTTTATATTGAAAATATTCTTAACGTTTAATGGTGAACAGCGTAGACTCATCGTTAATAATTATCTGTTAAGCCCAAATTAATGTCCCGAGCATACTGCTTACAATGCGAACGTCCTGAAAAATCTTGTCTATGTCATTTAGTCACATCGGTTGATAATGATATTCATATCGTGATTTTACAACATCCATTAGAAGTTAAACAAAGTAAAGGCAGTGTAACCTTATTACATCAGTCATTAAAAAATAGCCAAGTTATTGTGGGTGAAAATTTTACTGACAATATTGAAGTACAAAGACTATTAGAGCATTATCATCAACAATGTGCTGTTTTATATCCGGCTAATGATGCCGTTGTTTTAAGTGTCAATAATAGTAATATAACAACACCTAAGTGTTTGTTTATCTTAGACGGCACTTGGAAAAAAGCGTATAAAATGTTTATGAGCAACACTTGGCTGCAACAACTGCCGCATTTTACCTTGGAGAATGATATTGTTGGACAATATCAAATTCGAAAAACAACTAAAAAGCACGCTCTGTCATCACTAGAGGCTTGTTGCTATGCGCTTAGTGTTTTAGAACACCAACGTGATGGAGAAAATAAGTATCAAGCAGTATTGGCAAGCTTTGTAGAATTTAATCATTTTCAGTTATCGTTTAACCCAAACTAGTTTATGTGTTTTTAAGGAAAACTATGTCTCGAATCCCACTATTTCAGCGTTTAAGTATGGTAACGCTATCACTGGTACTTACCTTTACTAGTCAAGCCGAAATAATAAAACAGCAAGAAGATCGTGAACCCGAAGCTGCTACGGGTGTTATCCATAAACAAGCAGTTACCAGCAAAGACTTTATGATCGCGGCAGCTAATCCTTATGCTAGCCAAGTTGGTTTCAACATCCTAAAAAAAGGTGGCAGTGCCATCGATGCGGCGATTGCTGTGCAACTGGTATTGACCTTAGTTGAACCGCAATCTTCAGGGATCGGTGGTGGTGCTTTTATTTTGCATTGGGATAAAAAGGAACAATTATTAACGACTTTTGATGGTCGAGAAACTGCGCCAAAATTGGCAACGGCTGAGCTGTTTTTAGATGATAAAGGTAAAGCCATTTCTTGGATTAAAGCCGTTGTTGGTGGTCGTTCTGTTGGTGTTCCTGGTGTGTTGTCAGCACTAAAACAAGCGCATCAACAATATGGGGTGCTTGCTTGGTCAGAATTGTTTGTCGAAGCCATTGAGCTTGCCGAGCAAGGTTTTATTGTTTCTCCACGGCTCGAAAAACTAGTCTCAATGCAGTTTAATCCAGGCATTAGCCAACTTCCTGAAATAAAGAATTATTTCTTCCCTAATAATATTGCCATAAAAGCCGGTGATCGTTTAATAAACAAAAAGCTTGCTGCTGTTTATAGAAGTATTGCTAAAGATGGACTTAAACCTTTTTATCATGGTTGGATAGCGGAAAAAATTGTTGATGCGGTGCAAAATTCTATCATAGCGCCAGGTAGGCTTACTCTGCAAGATATGGCACATTATCAGCCTAAACAACGACCTGCTGTTTGTGGTAGTTATCGCGACTTTAATATTTGTGGTATGGCACCTCCTAGTTCTGGCGGTGTTGCGGTTATTCAACTGCTTGCCCAACTTCAACCTTACGACTTTGCGAAAGAAAGCCCCAATAGTTTAACGGCCGTGCATTTACTTACACAAAGTTCTCGTTTAGCCTTTGCCGATCGAGAACGATATATTGCCGACAGCGACTTTGTTAATGTACCTGTTGCGGGGCTAATATCTCCTAACTATTTAGCAAAACGCTCGAAATTAATTAATATTGATAAGGATATGGGAACAGCGCAAGCTGGTTTCCCGCAGGGCGCTTTAGCACAAGCAGACGATCTTGCTTTAGAGTTACCATCAACCAGTCATATTTCAATTGTTGATAAACAAGGAAATGCGATATCAATGACGACCAGTGTTGAAATGGCTTTTGGTTCAGCGGTGATGGTGGAAGGCTTTATTTTAAACAATCAATTAACCGATTTTTCATTGGCGCCAAAAGTAAATGGGCAATGGGTAGCAAATCGCTTAGAGCCACTAAAGCGACCTAGAAGCTCCATGGCTCCTACGATGGTATTTAACCAAGATAATTCATTAAAACTTGTTGTGGGTTCACCAGGCGGTAGTCGGATTATAAACTATGTTGCGCAAGCCATTGTTGGTGTAATTGATTGGCAGTTAGACCCTCAAACGGCAATAAATTTACCAAAAGTAACCAATCGTAATAAGGTGACCACCTTAGAAAAAGGCACGAATATTGAATTATTAAAGCCAGCTTTAGAAGCCAAGGGACATAAAGTTATCGTTAGAGATTTAAATAGTGGTCTTCATGCAATTGAAGTGACAGAGCAGGGATTAATTGGCGGTGCAGATCCGCGCAGAGAAGGGGTTGTCTTAGGTTTATAAATCATTTTTTGACCTATCTTTTTTAGGATAGGTCAAAAGTGTATTTTAAAGCATAGACTAATTTAGAAAGGGTCTTTTAATATTTTATCAATAACCCAATCGCCATCTATTTGAATAAGAGATAAGCGCTTAACGTCTTTCAAACGATTATTATCGTAAATACCATCAAAATAAACAGTAATTACCGCTGCGTCTTTGAACTGCTCACGAACTTTTACACCGCTGTCATCAGGCGATGCAACCACTGAATCGTAAGACATATTAAATAAATGGCGGCCAACAGCTTTGGGTGACTTGTAATGTAAGATAATTCGAGACAATTGTGGGCTACAAACTTTGGCTGCTTTCTTCACATTTTTTTCATTATAAAGTGCATCAAAAAAAGCGATAGCGACAACTTCAGGACTTTCTGAAGTTTTAATGTCTCCACTTTCTTCGTCACCACATGCAGTAAGTAGAAGAGTAAATGAGATAATGATTAATTTTAAATAGTTCATAAGCTGTAAATATTACCTGGAAAGTATCCTTATATACTACCTGAAATTATTAACTGATTAGTATTAAATATTATAAAAATTCAAATATTATTGAAATTTTATACAGTAAGCCCAATATATAAACTATCAACGGGTCCTTAGGAGTAACAATTGCAAAATATCATTTTGAACTTTATTTTGTTCATCAGCTCTTTAGTATCCGTTAATGCTGTTATCTCAGTTCCTTTGTCATCTGTGATTAGCAACGATACTCAACAAGTAGAATACATAGAGTATTGTGCTGAAGCTCCCTTACTTATATTACAAAAAACACGTGAAGTTCAGCTATATAAGGCATTAAATGCTCTAAGTATGAGTGGAACTTACTTATATTCGGATTTGTTTCATGACGCTTTTGATTTACATCATGACTCCCTCATACTTGTCGATACACAGATAAGTAGGCAAAAATATAAAATTCAAAAGCAAACCTTTCAAAAGTCTGTGGTAACTATTCATCTACAATTCATTAAAACGCTTTATCAAGTTGAAAGTGAAAACCTCATCGCGTAATCGATTATTTTAATAAATATCCGTTTAATCATTTCATTGATTAAACCTTTTAAATAATTTGATTGAGTGCTCTATGGAAAATTTCTTTACGTATGATTTATATCTGGCGTTAGCGCCATGGTTAGTTTTTGCTGTGCTATCAGTATTGGCGATAATATTAATGAAGCTTGCTAAAAAACGCCGTGGTATAGCGATTGCCTTTGCTGTTTTTGTGCAAATGTTTTCTCCAGATCCTTTTGTGGAGAAAGCGATTGCTATGGTGGTTTCTGAAAAAAGAGCGATTAAAAAGCAGCAAGACGAAGATGGAGAAGGGCAGGGGTTAATAAAAAAGATTGAGTAAAAGCCTACATATACAAATGCCAGACGAAAACGTTCTGGCATTTTCTAAATAATATTGTTTATAAAGAACTCCTTGATGATTTATTCAATAAAGTTAAGATTTCTTCTTTATTCTTTAATATTTTTATATCACTAAATAATTGCTCTGCCTCAGGGTATTGTAATCTTAAGTAACGTAGCCACTGTTTTAATCGACTTGAAAAATAAAAGCTTTTATCGCCAATTAATTCAAGTTCACTGTATTGTTTTAGTAGAGAGCATAGTTGGTGCCAAGGCATAGGTTGTTGATTGTTTTTTATTACCGCTTCCAAGTTTGGCAGAGCAAGTGCGCCACGGCCAAGCATTAAGTTAGCCGTATGGCTTTCCTCGATGCAACGGTGGGCATCTGCTAAGTTCCAAATCTCCCCATTAGCGAAAATTTCTATTGGATATTTTTTGACAATACCAGCAATGAAATGCCAGTAAGCAGGAGGACGATAGCCATCGGCTTTAGTTCTCGCGTGAATGGTGAGTTGATCCGCCTTGGCAGATGTTATTGCGCTTACTATCTCATCTAACAACGAGGCATCATCAAAGCCTAAGCGAATTTTTGCCGACAGTATCACATCTTTGCCAACCGCTTCTTTTACCGCTAGCACTATTTTGTAAATATCTTCAGGTGTTTTTAGTAATGCGGCACCGCCACGATTTTTATTAACGGTTTTAGCAGGACAGCCAAAATTAAGATCAACACCATGTGAGCCTAGTGCTATTGCTCGAACAGCATTTTCTGCCATCCAGTTGGGTTCTTGACCAAGTAACTGCATTCTCAATGGTGTGCCTGACTGCGTGTAACCTTGTTGTTCTAATTCAGGGCAAACTTTGTAGAAACATCGCTCAGGTAAAAGCTGGTCAACAATACGTAGAAACTCAGTAATACAAAAATCGTAATTATTTAATGAGGTGAGTAGACGGCGCATTAAGGCATCAGCAACACCTTCCATTGGTGCTAAAACAACTTTCTTTACTTGAGTATTCATAGATCAGCGAGTAACCTCAAAAGTGAGTGATAAGATTTATCTAAGAGTGAATAAATATTTTCAACCTCATTGAAATTTATTTATTCGGTGAAGGGTCTTTGTTAGTAGCTTACATATGTAGTGCCAAAATTATAATATTAAAGGAAAATATCATGAAAATTTTAAAAAAATCATCATTGACAGCTTTATTAGGTTTATTTGCCTTAACACTTGCCATTTCAGCTCCTGTAAAAGCAGAAATTAACCCTTTTGAAACTAAAAGCATTGTAACGATTACAGCGGCAGATGCTAGCGGAAAATGTGGTGAAGGAAAAGCTGACGAAAAAGCTAAATGCGGCGAAGGTAAAGCAGACAAAAAAGGTAAATGCGGCGAAGGTAAATGTGGTGAAGGTAAAGCAGACAAAAAAGGTAAATGTGGCGAAGGAAAATGTGGTGAAGGTAAAGCAGATAAAAAAGGTAAATGTGGCGAAACCAAAACTGACGCTAAGAAATGTGGCGGTTAATTCTTAATCATTTATTAAACGTGAACACATATCTTTAAAAAAGCTATTTAACCCTTTGTTAAATAGCTTTTTTGTTTGTTTATAGCTATTGCTGTTTGTTGTGTCGCGAGTCATGATAAAAAATGATTCACTACCTAGAGTGAATTATTGTTTTATCACACTTTACCTAGCTATTTTAATGTCCCTGTAAAATCAAATTCCTGGTTACATCGCACTATTTTATTTAAAACAGTGTCTTTCTTAATTAATGTCTTTTTTTCCAAGACTAATGTCTCGAAAAAACAGATAATACCGACCATTAATTACATCTTGCCAATTGGCAGTCGCTAAAACTAAGCAAATCACTGAGCTTTTAGTGCAAAACTTCGGAAATTATTCAATGGAAATCAAAGTTAATTATCTCGACAACCTTAGAATTGAAGCTAAATTTGATGATTTTTCTGTCATCGCTGATCAACCTATTCGCTATAAAGGTGATGGCTCTGCTCCAGGGCCTTTTGATTATTTTTTAGCTTCATCAGCGCTTTGTGCCGCCTATTTTGTTAAGGTTTATTGTACTTCGCGTGATATACCCACTGAAAATATTCGTTTGTCACAAAACAATATCGTAGATCCTGAAGATCGTTATAACCAAATTTTTCAAATTCAGGTTGAGTTGCCTGAAAGCATTTCTGAGAAAGACCGTAAAGGCATTGTCCGTTCCATTGATCGCTGTACTGTTAAAAAAGTCGTTCAAAGTGGACCAGAGTTTAAAGTAGAAATAGTCGATAGTCTTGAAAACGACGCCCAAGCAATGCTTATGGGGCAATCAGCAAGTGACTCCAGCACCTACATTTTAGGTAAAGACTTACCACTTGAACAAACTATTGCCGATATGACAGGTCTGTTGGCTGATTTAGGTATGAAGATTGAAATATCTTCTTGGCGAAATATTGTGCCTAATGTTTGGTCATTGCACATCCGTGATGCGGCATCACCGATGTGCTTTACTAACGGTAAAGGCGCAACGAAAGAAAGTGCGCTTTGCTCTGCACTTGGTGAATTTATTGAGCGTCTTAACTGTAATTTCTTTTATAACGATCAGTTCTTTGGTGTTGATATTGCCAACAGTGATTTTGTTCATTATCCCAATGAAAAATGGTTTAAACCAGGCGTCAATGATGAGTTGCCCAGCGACATACTTGATGAATATTGTTTAGCGATATATAACCCTGACGATGAATTACGGGGTTCGAACCTAATAGATACCAACTCTGGCTTAGCGGAGCGAGGTATTTGCTCTATTCCTTATGTACGCCATTCTGATGGTGAAACCGTCTATTTTCCTTCAAATTTAATTGAAAATTTATTCTTAAGTAATGGTATGAGTGCAGGTAATAATTTACCTGAAGCACAAGTGCAATGCTTGTCAGAAATTTTTGAACGTGCGGTAAAAAAACAAATTATTGCACAAGAAATTATTTTACCCGATGTGCCCAAAGACGTAATCGCAAAATACCCAAGTATTTTAGCAGGCATTGAAGGGTTAGAGGCGCAGGGCTTTCCTATTGTCGTTAAAGATGCATCGTTAGGTGGTCAATTCCCGGTCATGTGTGTCACGCTTATGAACCCTAAAACGGGTGGTGTCTTTGCCTCCTTTGGTGCTCATCCAAGTTTTGAAGTTGCGCTAGAAAGGAGTTTGACGGAGTTGTTACAAGGAAGAAGCTTTGAAGGCTTAAACGATGTACCCAAGCCAACATTTAATAGCATGGCGGTTACCGAACCTGAAAACTTTGTTGATCACTTTATTGACTCAACAGGTGTTGTTTCCTGGCGTTTCTTTAGCAGTAAAGCTGATTATGAATTTTGCGAATGGGATTTTTCTGGCACCAACGAAGAAGAAAATGCTGTGTTAATGGCGATTTTGAAAGACTTGGGCAAAGAAGTCTATATCGCAGAGTTTAATCAATTGGGGGCTACTGCTTGTCGTATGCTAGTGCCAGACTATTCAGAAGTGTATCCGGTTGAAGACCTTATTTGGGACAACACCAATAAATCTCTTGAATACCGCGAAGATATTTTAAATCTTCACATTTTAAGTGAAGAACAATTAGTCGCTTTAGTTGAGCGTTTAGAAGATAGCCAACAAGATAACTACATTGATATAAAAACATTAATTGGTATTGAGTTTGATGAAAATACCGTTTGGGGTCAGCTCACTATTCTTGAATTAAAGATTCTTATTTATCTTGCCTTAGGCGCTTTAGAAGAGGCTATTGAATTAGTTGGAGAGTTTTTACAATACAATGACAATACGGTTGAACGTGGCTTATTTTATCAAGCGGTTCATGCGGTATTAGAAGTTACCCTAGACGAAGAGATGGAACTTGAAGACTATATCGGTAACTTTAATCGAATGTTTGGTGAGGAGACTATGGAACACGTGGTTGGTTCAGTCTTTGGTGAAGTTAGGTTTTATGGTTTAACACCAACAAGTATCAAACTTGAAGGTTTAGATAAGCACCTGAGGTTGATTGAAAGCTACAAAAAATTACACCAAGCACGTAAAATAGCGGCTGAAAAATAGTAAAAACATATCATGTAAAAAGCCAATATCTACTATAGGTATTGGCTTTTTATAAACGTTGCGCATTTAAATTTTAAATCTTAAGTTTAATGAGCATTAATCAGTTTTATACACCTCGGTTCTGTTTCTGCCAAGTTCTTTTGCTTTATATAGGGCATTATCAGCCTGAGCGTAGAAGTCAGTAAATGATATTTTATCGTTACAAATACTGGCACCAATACTTACCATTAATGGTTTGTTATCAACCTTAATGTTAGCAATTAACTGATGTAATCTTTCACAAAATAATAAAACATTCACTTTGTCTGTGTCAGGTAGCATGATCAAAAATTCTTCACCACCAAAGCGAGCAACGAGGTCTGTTTGTCGACAAAAGGCTTTCAACTTTTGACCAAGCTCTTTTAATACTCGGTCTCCTGATAAATGGCCAAAGCTATCATTTATTTTCTTAAAGTGATCAATGTCGAGCATTAATAAACCAACCGATTGATGAGATCTTGCTGCCTGCTCAAGGACTAAAATGCTTCGCGATTTCATTTCTCTTCTATTTAATAACTCGGTTAATTCGTCAGTAGAAGCAAGTAATTTCAAAGCTTCTGCTTGCTCTTCTAATGTTTCGCGGGTTTTTAATAATTCATTATAAAGTTGGTCTCTTTTAGAGGCATTAAAAAAGCTCCAGTAAATACAGCCATCATCACCTAAATGCGCGTTCACGGTTACTGGAATGCGAGCCCCTTGAGCATTAAATATAATTAACTGCATTTCTTCACACGTTTTCTCATGTAAAAGTGTTGGAATGAGATAACTTTGAAAAAATATTTTTGACGATTTTGTGAAAATTACGTCTGTACTTTTACCAATAAGGGCTGCTGGTTGCCATAATAGTTCAGTAGTGAAATATGCATTAACATAGGTAATAACTCTTGACGAATTAGTGACTAAAGCACCGCAAGGAAAACTATCCAGCGAATAATTTTGCATGTTACTTTGTGCTTTACTTTTGCGTGTTGTGGTCATTGTTCGCGTATTCTATTATTAAGTCGACAATTTCGTTCGGATGCGTCATATGTAAACAATGTCCGTCAGCCAGAATCACTTCCAGTTGACTATTTTTTATTTGGCTATGAATAAACTCACCAACAGTCGTCGCAGCCAAGGCATCATTTTTACTTTGAAAAATTAATGAAGGTTGCTTTATATCTTTTAAAATATGGCGATAATCAGATAAAAATGTTGCTTCAGCAAAATTCTTCGCTATAACAGGGTCAGTAGAGCAAAAACTTCCCGTTAACTCTCCTATTAAATCCGTTGAATTATCATCTCCTATCACTAATGGCGCTAAATAATCAGCCCAACCAATATAATTTTTATCCATCAGGCTTAATAATTCGAGTAAATCTTCTTTTTCAAAGCCGCCCAAGTATTCAGGAGGAAAGTTTAGAAAACAAGGTGAAGGGCATATCATGATAAGCTTAGAAAAAAAATCAGGCCTTTTATTGGCGGCAATCGCACCGATAATACTACTTACAGAGTGTCCGACAAAGATTGCATTTGATAGCTCTAGCACTTCAGCTATTTCAATAATATCTTCGGCATACCCATCAAGTTGGCTATAACGTTTCTTGTTGTATTGTGAGATATCTGAACCACCAGAGCCGACATAATCAAAGAGTACGATGGTAAACTTGTTCAGTAGCTTTGGCGTTAAAAAGCGCCACATGTTTTGATCGCAACCAAAACCGTGCGCAAGAAAAAGTGTTTTATCACCTTTTCCAACAATTTTAACATTATTTCTAATCAACACCTCTTTTGACAAAAGCATAATATTTCCTACTCAAATGTATCGTTAATTAACGGTTAATAACCTTGTTTATACTACTATCTAATAATCTTGCTTATATTACCACAGAAGGAAACAGTTGCAGCGTTTGCTCAATTATATCAGTTTTCTGACTTTTCGCTAAATAAGCGGCATATATATCTCTTGAATATACCGGCGCTTCTTCAACTAGGTATAATTTATTTTTCTCGATATACTCAAAAGTCATTTGTCTGGGTAAATAAGCACTTCCGCCGGCGTCCAATAGAAAATTTAATGCAATTCTTGGTTGGCTCATATAGTGTCTTGCCGGAGGAGCATCTTGAAATTCTCGAAGGTGTTGCGCATTCACTGATTCACCATAGTCGACCATTATGTGGTTATCTAATGTTAACTTTTCGATAGTATCGTTTGGCTCTGTGGTCACTAAATGTAGTGGAACCGTGGCGACTTTTTCAGTGATTAAATCTTTAACAAACGGCGGCTCGAAAAAAAAGGCAACATCGACCACACGACTCAGTAAACTCTTTCTAAGCTCTAACGGCGAGTAAGTGTTGGTTAATAAACTAACATCATCAAGATTGCGATGTATCTTTTTTAACCAATCTTGTAAGACAATATCCCAAATAGACATCATAGAGCCAACAACTAATTGATAAGTATCACTGTCTGCAACACCAACATCTTGTTTAGTTTTTTGCCACATAAACAATAACTCATTAGCATGTTTTATTAACCGATTACCTTCTGGGGTTAATTTTAAATGCTTTTGGCTTCGGTCAAACAACAGCACACCTAAGTCACCTTCTAATAACTTAATCCTTGCGCTTACTGCAGATTGAGTAATGAATAAGTTCTCAGATGCTATTCTAAAGTGTAATGTACGGCTCACTTCAAGAAATGTTTTTAATAGTTCGATTCTCATACAAACCTCGACAAACAACGCAATCATTTTTTTTGATTAAACTCATCAAAATATAGCGCTATATTATTTAATAAGCTGACTATACACTCCACAGCACTTATTACCTCACTTTTTATCATTAAATAAAAGTGAATATCAAAAGACTGACTTATGAAAATTGCTATCTTATCTAGAAATAAAAAACTTTACTCTACCCGTCGTTTAAAAGAAGCGGGTGAAGCTATGGGCCATGAAGTTGATATTATCGATACTTTGCATTGCTATATGGACATTACGAGTAGCCGTTCATCGGTGCGTTATCACGGTAAAGAACTACCAAAGTATGATGCAATTATTCCTCGTATTGGCGCCTCTGTGACTTTTTATGGCACAGCTGTGGCAAGACAATTTGAAATGATGGGTACCTTCAACATTAATGAGTCCGTCGCTATCAGCCGCTCACGCGATAAATTACGGTCATTACAGTTGCTATCGCGTAAAGGTTTGGGTTTACCGCGAACGGGTTTTGCCAGCAAACCTGATAATGCCAAAGATTTAATTAAAAATGTTGGCGGCGCGCCGGTGGTTATTAAGTTGCTCGAAGGCACGCAGGGCATAGGCGTAGTATTAGCCGATACGGCTAAATCAGCTGAAGCCATTATCGAAGCGTTTATGGGTTTAAACGCGAATATTTTGGTACAAGAGTTTATTAAAGAAGCCGGTGGTGCTGATATTCGCTGTTTAGTGATTGGCGGTAAAGTGGTTGCGGCGATGAAACGTCAAGGCGCTGAAGGTGAGTTTCGTTCTAATTTACATCGTGGCGGCTCTGCTGAAGTGGTTAAATTATCTAAGGCTGAGCGTGATACTGCTGTCAGTGCTGCAAAAGCGATGGGTTTGAACATGTGTGGTGTCGATTTACTGCGTTCACAAAATGGTCCTATGGTCATGGAAGTTAATTCATCTCCTGGCCTTGAAGGTATCGAAAAAGCGACAGGCAAAAATGTTGCCGGGATGGTGTTTGAGTTTTTAGAAAAAAATGCAAAACCTCATGACACCAAAACACGTGGCAAAGGATAATGAAAGTGAGTTCTACAGACATATTACGCATTGGTGAATTTGAAATTTTACCTGGAGAGCAGCGCAAAATAGAGTTGCCGGTTGCTAAGTTATATACCGATGCCGACGTTTCTTTACCCGTTCATATTATTCGCGCTAAAAAACCGGGGCCCACTATTTTTTTGAGTGCGGCGGTACATGGCGACGAATTAAATGGTATTGAAATTATTCGACGCTTGATCCACGAAAAGAAACTTAAAAT
>NZ_JACGWC010000059.1:0-2378 GCF_014077545.1 Colwellia sp. BRX10-1 | reverse complement strand
GTATTAGGCGACAATTAGCTTGGCCGGGTCGCGACAATTAGGTTGACCGGTTTTGGTACACTTTAGATATATCAAATTCAATAGAGAAAGATATGTCTGGAAAACCCATAACCAAGCAACAGGTTAATTTATATATGTCTTATCGTAAGGATCATAAACAAACAGCAGCCGCTGCCCAATCTGGTATGTCAGAGCGTACAGCTCGGCGTATCGAATCCGGCCAGCATTCAACCACACATCTCCCTAGGGTTTATCGAACACGCAAAGATCCATTTAATGGTGCGTTTGAAGAGCATCTAGTGCCATTGCTCAAAGCAGATCCTGAACTTCAACCCATAACGTTATTAGATCAGCTCGATACACTCATGCCAGGTAAATTTGGTCACAATCATTTACGTACGTTACAACGTCGAGTCAAAAAGTGGTTGGCAACTGAAGGGCCAGAGCAAGAAGTTATCTTTCGTCAAAAGTACATGCCAGGGTTTATGGGGATATCTGATTACACTTGGATGAACAAACTTGAAATATCTATTGCAGGCCAAGCATTTTTTCATAAGCTTTTTCATTACAAGTTAGTGTTCAGTGGCTGGACGTATGCTCAACTTGTCTTTGGCGGTGAAAGTTTCGAATCACTCTCTACAGGTTTACAAAATGCATTTTGGCGCAGTGGTGGTGTACCACAGACACACCGAACCGATAGCTTAAGTGCTGCATTCAATAATCATTATGAACAGGAAACGTTAACTGAACGCTATCAAAAGCTATGTGCTCACTATAGCGTTGTTGCAACGCGTAACAATAAAGGTGTAGCTCATGAAAATGGTGCGATTGAAGTGGCACATAGCCATTTAAAACGAAAAGTAGATCAGCAATTACGACTACGTGGCAGTCGTGATTTCGCGACAATTACCGAGTACCAATCGTTTCTTGATGTAATTGTCGCCAAAATTAATCGCCAATGCAAAACTCGATTTGATGAAGAGCGCAAGCACTTAAATGATTTGCCTAAACGTCGTACCAACGACTTCTGCGAACAATACGTTAAAGTTACCTCTAGCAGCACCATCAGTGTTAAACGTGTGACGTATACCGTACCTTCTAGATTAATTAGTCATCGATTACTTGTACACATTTATGATACTCGGCTGGATTTATTTCTTGGTCATGAAAAAACGTTATCCCTGTCTAGAGTCTATGCTCAAGGACACTTAAGATCACGAGCAGTAGATTATAAACATGTGATCCACTCACTTGCGAAAAAGCCCAATGCGTTCAAATACTCGCAGTTACGAGAAGATTTGATCCCAGAAGGTGACTTCAGTTTGTTGTGGCAGCAGTTAACAGCAGAGCATGTTAGCGATAAAGACTGTCGTTATATGGTTGAATTATTGTTACTCGCTCATAACTATAATTGCGAGCATGCCCTTGGTCGTTATGTCTTGAAAAACCACGAGCAAGGTAAGTTTATATCTATTGATATGTGCCGTAAATTGTTTGCCCCTAGCACGCTCGTCATACCAAACATTGTCAGTCATCAACATCAAATAAGTGATTACGATATATTGCTTGGAGGGTTACATGGCTAATATTCTAAGCTTACCAATATTACTGAAAGAGCTGCGCTTAAGTGCGATAGCCAAAGAATGGGAAGTCCTTGCCCAAAAGGCTGTTTCACAGGAGTGGGAGCCTGAATTATTCCTTGCCGAGCTATGTGAACTTGAAGCTAATCATCGTCATGAAAGTCGATTAAAACGGTTACTTAAAGAGAGTAAATTACCCGTAGGTAAACAACTACATCAATATAAATTTGACGAAATAGAAGGTATTACGTCACTGCAAATGAAACAAAAAGTTAATCAGATTGACTGGCTTAGACAAGGCCATAATATCTTATTGTTTGGTGCTAGTGGTTTAGGGAAAACTCACTTAGCGTGTGCTATTGGTTACTCATTACTTGAAAAAGCAGTGCGCGTTAAATTCAGCACTAGTACAGCTATTGTTCAAGAACTCCAACGTGCAAAAGAAACGTTGGGCTTAACTGATGCCCTAAGAAAACTCGATAAATATGAGCTGTTGATATTAGATGATATCGGCTATGTGAAAAAGACTGATAGTGAAAGTCAGGTGTTGTTTGAACTGATTGCACATCGTTATGAACGAGGCAGTTTGTTGATCACATCGAATCAAGCATTCAGTGAGTGGGATAGTATATTTGGTGACAACATGATGACTGTTGCTGCTATCGACAGACTTGTTCACCACAGTGATATCTATCAAATAAAAGGAGAAAGTTACCGAAAAAAACAAGCTATGCAACTAAATTCAAATACCGGCCAAGTTAATTGACGCCAACCGGACAAGTTAGTTGACGTCTAATA
>NZ_JACGWC010000071.1:0-1160 GCF_014077545.1 Colwellia sp. BRX10-1 | reverse complement strand
AACAATAAACTACACTTAATTTACCCTCTTATAAGTGTGGTGATTGTTATGCCCAAGCCTCGTTCACAACAAATTAGTTTATCTGATACGCCGTATTATCATATTTGCAGTCAAACCGTTCGAAAGCCTTTTTATGTGGTATTGATTACCGCAATCAAGCCACCCATAATAACTTGTTTGTTTTTTCAACAATAAACTACACTTAAATTACCCTCTTATAAGTGTGGTGATTATTATGCCCAAGCCTCGTTCACAACAAATTAGTTTATCTGATACGCCGTATTATCATATTTGCAGTCAAACCGTTCGAAAAGCCTTTTTATGTGGTGTTGATAAAGAAACCGGTGTCAGTTATGCGCACAGGCGTCATTGGATTGAACAGCGCATTTTTCAATTATCTCAGGTGTTTGCTATTGATATTTGTGCTCACGCTGTCATGAATAATCACTTACATTTAGTCCTTCATGTTGATAGTGAACAAGTTAACCACTGGACGACGCTAGAGGTACTGTCCCGTTGGCATAAGTTGTTTAAAGGCACCCTGTTGACCCGTCAATTTCAACAAGAGCAATCATTAACTCCATTCGAAATGGAAATGGTTGAAGAAACAGCACAGGTCTATAAACAGCGCTTAATCGATATCAGTTGGTTTATGCGGGCATTAAACGAGCCTATTGCTCGACAAGCCAATAAAGAAGATAAATGCACGGGGCACTTTTGGGAAGGACGCTTTAAATCACAAGCCCTGCTCGATGAAGGGGCATTACTTGCTTGTATGGCTTATGTAGATTTAAATCCAGTGCGGGCGGGCATTGCCCCAACACCTGAGCAATCGAATTTTACCAGTATTCAACTGCGTATCAAAGCAGCCATTATCGGAGAGCAACCGACAACGTTATTACCATTTACGGGCCATGAACATCAAGAGAAAACCTCAGGTATCCGCTTTAGCTTGAAGGACTATTTAACCCTTGTAGATGAAACAGGTCGCGTAATAAGAGCAGACAAACGAGGCGCTATCGATAACAAAACCGTAAATATACTGTCAAGACTTCACATCAGCGATGAAAGTTGGCTCAAACTCACCACAAACTTTGAAGGTATATTCACTGGCGCAGTCGGCACCGCAGAGCATTTGTGTGAATTTACTGAGCACGTGG
>NZ_JACGWC010000056.1:0-3039 GCF_014077545.1 Colwellia sp. BRX10-1 | reverse complement strand
CTCTTACTCAGAGTAAACATCTTATTCAAGACACATTTATTTGTGCGTGAAAATGTCAGACTTTACAATTGCTGTGGATTAGTCTCCACGGTGTACTTCGTGTCGAAAGACTACTTAGGGTTGTATGGTTAAGTGACTAAGCGTATGTGGTGGATGCCTTGGCAGTTAGAGGCGATGAAGGACGTGTTAATCTGCGATAAGCATTGGTGAGGTGATAAAAACCGTTATAGCCAATGATTTCCGAATGGGGAAACCCACTGACATAAGTCAGTATCATTAAGTGAATACATAGCTTAATGAAGCGAACCAGGAGAACTGAAACATCTAAGTACCCTGAGGAAAAGAAATCAACCGAGATTTCGTTAGTAGCGGCGAGCGAACGCGAATCAGCCCTTAAGCTTATTGGGCGCTAGTGGAATGTACTGGAAAGTACAACGATACAGGGTGATAGTCCCGTACACAAAAGCAACCTTTGAGTGAAATCGAGTAGGACGGAGCACGTGAAACTTTGTCTGAATATGGGGGGACCATCCTCCAAGGCTAAATACTACTAACTGACCGATAGTGAACCAGTACCGTGAGGGAAAGGCGAAAAGAACCCCTGTGAGGGGAGTGAAATAGAACCTGAAACCGCATACGTACAAGCAGTGGAAGCCGGATTTAGTCCGGTGACTGCGTACCTTTTGTATAATGGGTCAGCGACTTATATTCTGTAGCAAGGTTAACCGATTAGGGGAGCCGTAGCGAAAGCGAGTGTTAACTGCGCGTTTAGTTGCAGGGTATAGACCCGAAACCCGGCGATCTACCCATGGGCAGGTTGAAGGTTGAGTAACATCAACTGGAGGACCGAACACACGTATGTTGAAAAATGCGGTGATGACTTGTGGGTCGGAGTGAAAGGCTAATCAAGCCGGGAGATAGCTGGTTCTCCCCGAAATCTATTTAGGTAGAGCCTCGCACGAACACCATTGGGGGTAGAGCACTGTTAAGGCTAGGGGGTCATCCCGACTTACCAACCCTTTGCAAACTCCGAATACCAATGAGTGATATGCGGGAGACACACTGCGGGTGCTAACGTCCGTTGTGAAGAGGGAAACAACCCAGACCGCCAGCTAAGGTCCCAAAGTACTAGTTAAGTGGGAAACGATGTGGAAAGGCATAGACAGCTAGGAGGTTGGCTTAGAAGCAGCCATCCTTTAAAGAAAGCGTAATAGCTCACTAGTCGAGTCGGTCTGCGCGGAAGATGTAACGGGGCTAAACTAGTCACCGAAGCTGCGGATTCATAGTTTACTATGAGTGGTAGGGGAGCGTTCTGTAAGCCGTTGAAGGTGAGTTGTAAAGCTTGCTGGAGGTATCAGAAGTGCGAATGCTGACATGAGTAACGATAAGGGGAGTGAAAAACTCCCCCGCCGAAAGACCAAGGTTTCCTGTCCCATGTTAATCAGGGCAGGGTAAGTCGGCCCCTAAGGCGAGGCGGAAACGCGTAGTCGATGGGAAACAGATTAATATTTCTGTACTTCTATATATTGCGAAGGAGGGACGGAGTAGGCTAAACAGGCACGGCGTTGGTAGTCCGTGTGAAAGTACGTAGGTGGTTGACTTAGGTAAATCCGGGTCTTCATTCAACACTGAGATACGAGACGAGACTCTACGGAGTTGAAGCTGTTGATGCCATGCTTCCAGGAAAAGCTTCTAAGCTTCAGATATATAGGAACCGTACCCCAAACCGACACAGGTGGTTAGGTAGAGAATACTAAGGCGCTTGAGAGAACTCGGGTGAAGGAACTAGGCAAAATAGTACCGTAACTTCGGGAGAAGGTACGCTACTCTCGGTTAAACCCTTGCGGTGTAAGCTAAGAGTAGTCGAAGTAACCAGGTGGCTGGAACTGTTTATTAAAAACACAGCACTGTGCAAAATCGAAAGATGACGTATACGGTGTGACGCCTGCCCGGTGCCGGAAGGTTAATTGATTCGGTTAGCGCAAGCGAAGCTGATGATCGAAGCCCCGGTAAACGGCGGCCGTAACTATAACGGTCCTAAGGTAGCGAAATTCCTTGTCGGGTAAGTTCCGACCTGCACGAATGGCGTAATCATGGCCACACTGTCTCCACCCGAGACTCAGTGAAATTGAATTTGCGGTTAAGATGCCGTATACCCGCGGCTAGACGGAAAGACCCCGTGAACCTTTACTATAGCTTGACAGTGAACATTGCTCCTACATGTGTAGGATAGGTGGGAGACTATGAAACTTTGTCGCCAGATGAAGTGGAGTCTACCTTGAAATACCACCCTTGTATGCGTGATGTTCTAACCTAGGGCCCTTATCGGGCTTGGGGACACTGTCTGGTGGGTAGTTTGACTGGGGCGGTCTCCTCCCAAAGAGTAACGGAGGAGCACGAAGGTTGGCTAAGTATGGTCGGACATCATACGGTTAGTGCAATGGCATAAGCCAGCTTAACTGCGAGACAGACACGTCGAGCAGGTACGAAAGTAGGTCATAGTGATCCGGTGGTTCTGTATGGAAGGGCCATCGCTCAACGGATAAAAGGTACTCCGGGGATAACAGGCTGATACCGCCCAAGAGTTCATATCGACGGCGGTGTTTGGCACCTCGATGTCGGCTCATCACATCCTGGGGCTGAAGTCGGTCCCAAGGGTATGGCTGTTCGCCATTTAAAGTGGTACGCGAGCTGGGTTTAGAACGTCGTGAGACAGTTCGGTCCCTATCTGCCGTGGGCGTTTGAGAATTGAAGAGGGCTGCTCCTAGTACGAGAGGACCGGAGTGGACGAACCGCTGGTGTTCGGGTTGTTATGCCAATAGCATTGCCCGGTAGCTACGTTCGGAACTGATAACCGCTGAAAGCATCTAAGCGGGAAGCAGGCTTTGAGATGAGTTCTCACTGGAGCTTTAAGCTCCCTAAAGGGTCGTTGGAGACTACAACGTTGATAGGTCAGGTGTGTAAGGACTGCGAGGTCTTGAGCTAACTGATACTAATTGCCCGTGAGGCTTAACCATACAACACCCAAGTAGTTTTACT
>NZ_JACGWC010000031.1:0-39471 GCF_014077545.1 Colwellia sp. BRX10-1 | reverse complement strand
ATTTTAAGTTTCTTTTCGTGGATCAAGCGTCGAATAATTTCAATACCATTTAATTCGTCGCCATGTACCGCCGCACTCAAAAAAATAGTGGGCCCCGGTTTTTTAGCGCGAATAATATGAACGGGCAAAGAAACGTCGGCATCGGTATATAACTTAGCAACCGGCAACTCTATTTTGCGCTGCTCTCCAGGTAAAATTTCGAACTCACCTATACGTAATATGTCCATAAAACTCTCTTTAATTATCCTTTGCCACGTGTCTTAGTATCATGAGGTTTTGCATTTTTTTCTAAAAACTCAAACACCATCCCGGCAACATTTTTACCCGTCGCTTTTTCAATACCTTCAAGGCCAGGAGATGAATTAACTTCCATGACCATAGGACCATTTTGTGAACGCAGTAAATCGACGCCACACATGTTCAAGCCCATCGCCTTTGCCGCTTTAACTGCTGTGTCACGCTCTTCTTTCGATAATTTAACCACAGTAGCAGAGCCGCCGCGATGTAAATTAGAACGAAATTCACCTTCAGCGCCTTGACGTTTCATCGCCGCAACCACTTTACCGCCAATGACTAAACAGCGAATATCAGCACCACCGGCTTCTTTAACAAATTCTTGTACTAAGATGTTCGCTTTTAAGCCCATGAATGCTTCGATGATGGCTTCAGCCGATTTAGCGGTATCGGCTAATACTACGCCTATGCCCTGCGTGCCTTCGAGCAATTTAATAACCACCGGCGCGCCGCCAACATTTTTAATTAAATCTTTGGCATTATCAGGCTTGTTTGCAAAACCCGTTCGCGGTAAACCCAAACCTTTACGCGATAGCAACTGTAATGACCGCAATTTATCGCGTGAGCGGCTGATAGCGACGGACTCATTAATGTTGAAAGTACCCATCATTTCAAATTGTCTTGCCACAGCCGTGCCGTAAAAAGTTACAGAGGCGCCGATACGAGGAATAATTGCATCATACTTTGGCAATTCTTTACCCTTGTAACGCACAGCTGAACGAGTACTCGTGATATCCATATAACAGTGTAATGTATCGATAATATCAACTTCATGGCCCATAGCTTCGCCGGCTTCTTTTAAACGGCGCGTAGAGTAAAGATTTTTGTTTCTAGATAAGATAGCAACTTTCATAATAAGTCCTGTAGTGCTCACCTTTATTTAAGGTTAAAGAGTGAGGTAATAAGTAATATCGAGTGTATAGCTAGCTTATCAAATAATAAAGCGCTATATTTCGATACGTTTAATCAAATAAAGTGATTAGGCGGCGATTTATATAATTATAAAGTCGTTATTATAGAATATTTTACGTCAATAGTTGAAAAAATAACGATTAAAATTTATTAAGATAAAACACTGAGCAAATTTTACTTGTTTAGACAAATTTATGGGCTCTACAACATTGGACTAAACTGTGATTTTCCCAGGTAAAATGGCTTAAATGAATAATGGCAGATTATTTTGTATATGATTTTTAAAATGGCAATACTGGCAGAGTTTTAGAACAAAAAATGAGGGTAAGTTTGTTGAGAATAATGAATAGCTGTGTTTATTTACGAATAGATGAAGTGAAGTAAGTGAACTCAAATTATAAAAACCACTTATATTAAGTGGTCTAAATAATTTGAGTGACTTAGACAAGCTGGTAATACAAAACGATTACTCGTCTTTAGGTAAAACCTTTATTGTTTTGTAATCGCCTTCTTTTAATTCGTCATTGATACAATTTAATAAATAAGTTTTCATATCAGCTTCTGCTATTTCATCTTCAATAGCGTATTCTTTACATTGACTTAAAAGACTTGATACGTAGTCACTAGGTGCATCCATTAAAGCAGGTTCTGCTTCTTCACTGTGCGCTATGCTTGAAGTTAGGGCTAATAAAGCGATAGCTAAAATTGTTTTTTTCATAAATATTCTCTTTACATTAAAATTACTTACATATCCCAATAGTCACTTAATGAATTAAGTTGACGGTCAAGGAACCTTTTTTCATTTAAAATATCTAATCTTTCTTTAACCAGATATTTCTGTTTGGCGATATTGCTAATTTCTTTTTTATTTGCAGAGCCACTCGTTACTTCGAATCCGGAGATACCAGGATTGAAATTCAAATTGCTACCTATGCCAGTACTTTCGTATGTATCAATATTCATTTTTTGCCTTCAAAAAAATCATAATTAGATTCTGGATGGATAATGTTCCACTATTTGAGAATTGAAAAGCAAAATATTTTCGTTTAACTAATCAATTTTTTTTGTTAAACAAGGAGAATAGCTAACCCTTGATATAATGAGTGTGAGTACTGGAAGATTAAAGCGTAACGGGGAGAGAATAAAAAAAACATAAACCTTTTAAAAACAAGAGGGTATATTTAAAACAGATTACTTAAATCAACTTTTTGTTAATAATAAAATAATTCCCAGCGGCTTAAAAAATTAAATTGGCCTGCAAGAAGCAGCAACATTATTCTTTTCAGCGCTGAGAATAGCCACTATTTTTATCGCTAAAATAACAATAAAAACGTTAATTAAGCTGATTTTTTCTAAAGCAGTAATAAGGTACCGCAGCCAAGAAAGGCTATAAAACCAAATATATCTGTTACGGTTGTTAAAATAACAGCTCCAGATAATGCTGGGTCGATGTTAAATTTATTTAATATCCAAGGGATCCATACCCCTGATAACGAAGCAACTAAAATATTACCTAAAATAGCGATACAAATGGTGACTGATAGCATTGGATTTTCAAACCAGTAAAAAGTGATGATGCCGATGACCGTCGCCCATAACATGCCATTAATTGCGCCAACTTTAAGTTCTTTTTTAACGATAGCCTGCCTATTAGCATCACTAATTTGCCCTAACGCTAAACCACGTATAATCAAGGTTAACGTTTGACTACCGGAAATACCGCCCATCGATGCAACCACCGGCATAAGCACGGCAAGTGCAACAACTTGTTGTAAGGTCGCTTCAAATAAACCAATAAACCAAGAAGCTAAAAATGCAGTCACTAGGTTAATACCCAGCCAAATCGCTCGGTTTTTACTACTTAACCAAACACTGGCAAATAAATCTTCTTCATCACTCAAACCAGCCGATTGCATTAATTGATTATCTTTATGCTGGTCTTTGTATCTATAAGCAGAGTGCAAATCTAAACGGCCGGTTAGATGGCCATTTTCATCAACTATAGGTAATGCTGATTTTCCAGAAAGGATCACTTCGTCAATTGATTCATCTATATCTTTACTGGCTTCTAAAACTTGAACATCTTGATACTCTACACTGGCTAAGGGAGTATCCCCATCTAAAAGCAATAGTTTATTGATGGGGATCTCACCAAGTAATTGGGCATTATTATCAACAACATAAATAACTTCAGTTAATGGTAATAAATTTTTTGCACACACTTTCTTTGCTGCTGCTACTTTCAATTTTTGCGAAATTCTTTTTTCGTCAAAGCTTTGCCAGCGCCCTACTTCATCTTCAGAATAATCTTGAGCCTTTTTTAAATACTCTCTTTGTTTAGCTGTCATTTTTGTGACAGCATATTCAATGAAGCGATCGCTTAAATCTTCAGTAAGTTCTATTAAACTGTTGGCATCTAATTTATCAAATAAAGGAAAACAGGCATCGTCATCCATTGCATTTAATAACATCTGCCGAGATTCATTTTTCATCTCTAGAAAAATATTTTGTTGATAATCTGCGCTCAACAACGCCCAAAGACTTAATCGAGGTTTGATAGGAAAAGCTTCTAAAAGAATTGCTACGTGCTCTGGCATGAGCGTATCTTCAATTTCAGCAGCTAATTCATTTAATTGAAGATCGTTGGCTAATAGTTCTTCGATTTTTTCAATATAAGTAGGGAGTAGTTCTAGGGACATTTAATTTCCTAATAAAGATTTCAACAAATTTTTTGAATCAAACTAAGTAAAATTTTGCGTTTTATTTTATGGGTTATTTAACTATAGAATCGCATTATTCTCTAATCATTAAACTAGACAACTAATGAAAATGCCAAAGTTACAGCCTTTTGCTATAAAAACGCAAAAGTTTTCATTTTATTCCAAATTGTGGCGATTACTTTTTAAGAAGCGGCAATGGCAACTTATCGAAGATTGGCATTATACCTTACCTAACAAAAGAATCGTTATAATTCCGAAAGGCTTTATTTTTGATGGTAGTTCGTACCCGGCAATAGTCTGGCTTTTCTTCTCGCCAACAGGGTTATTACTCATCCCGGTTATTTTGCATGACTTTTGCTTTGAGTATAATTATTTATGGGCGAAGCAGGATGATAAAATATTTAAATTTAAAGAAGGCTATGGTTTTTTAAAATGGTCAACACTGATCCGCAAAGTCGGTATAGAAAGAAACGAACTACTGCTGATTGATTATTTTATATGGGTACTGTGTATGGCTTTTGGTTGGGTAAATTGGCTAACATTTCAGCGCAAAACTAAGCCGACGTTATTACCTGAGGACAAATAGGATAATTTTAAAAGTCTCAACTGAGAATTTGTTAAGAAGAGGATAAACTTATCGGTAAGTTTATCCTTAAATCTACTGCATATTAATTATTTTATCGACTAACTGGCTGCTGCTTGAGTAAATATGCTGCCATTTAAACAGTGAAACGACTTATGCCTGGTTATTTTTATGTATTTTTTCCACAACAGTTCAACTTTAGTTTGACCTTCAAGTTGTGATTCACACATGTTTACAAACTGTATTTCAACTTCATTTTCTGGCGAACAAATAGCTTTTTCTAACATCAGTAAACGTTTGCCTACCTGTGTTAATAATTCTGCTTCGGCGATATTGAAATCTCCAGATTTTCTGAAACCACGTGGAAAATGTACATCATCGTAAAATTGTGTTGCAGCAATAAATCCATGTATTAAAGTCATTTGCGCCTCTATTGACAGGGTATAGGTTTTAGCGGATTATGCGGCTAACAAGCAAGGCTGTAAAACAAATAATAATTATCGTATCGATAAGAGATTGCAGTATGGATATTGAGTTAATTAAAACCTTCTTAGAAGTTAAGGATTGTCGTCACTTTGGTAAAGCGGCAGAAAACCTATATCTGACCCAAGCGGCGGTTAGTACTAGAGTTCGTCAGTTAGAGAAATACTTTAATGTGACCTTGTTTCAGCGCACCAGAAACAACATTCAATTAACACCCGCAGGAGAAAAGCTTGTCCCCTACGCGGAGCTTATGATCAATACCCTTCGAATGGCAAAACAAGATATTGCCATAAGCACTGAAAAAGTTGCGCACATTTATATTGCCGGCACACCTAATACTTGGGATGTTTATATACATGATGCCATTTCAAAGATATATAGCAATGAACCACAAATCAGTTTAATCGCTGAAATATTATCGCGAGAGCAATTAACCAGACAATTACTTGAGCGTACTTTAGATGTTGCGATTCTATTTGATCCCCCAAAAGTAGAAGAACTAAAAATTGAATCTTTACATATGTTTAATTTAATTCCCGTGACGACTTTTAATAACAAAGTAACAAGCCCCGCAGACTTACAACGTTATATTATGATTGATTGGGGAACTAGCTTTACTCACTGGCATGCTAAAGAATTTTCTGACATATCAATTCCTGCAATTAGAACGAGTACAGCGCGTATTGCACTTGATTTAATGCTGCAATGTGGCGGGAGTGCCTATCTACCAGACATGCTAGCGAAACCTTTTATCGAGCAAGGTAAGTTATTTAAAATCAATGCCCTGCCTATTTTTGAACGTGAATTATTTATTGCCTTTCATAAAGAAAATGAGAATGAAGAACGAATTATTGATATTAAAAATTTACTGAGAAAAGATGAACCAGAAGCCCCCGCTATTATGAGCCCCCAGTAACGTGAAAAACAGATGCAATTTATAGCGAACTAGTACAGTAAATTCAAAATATTTTCAGTAAAAATGATTTATCGTTAACGTAAAAATATTTTACTTTTCTTGTTAGCAAAAAGCGTAGATTATGCTGTTTTTACTTGAGTATCCTTTGGTGATATAACAATGAATATCAATTCTAATTATGAGTTATCAGCTTCTGATGAAATAAGTTTTAACTATGATCTATCTTCAAACGAAGGAGATGATAATAACAATGATGATGATAATGATAACGATAGTGACAATAACATTGCTGAATTTGAGTTACATACCTCACCTAGCGATGTAAAAAAATCAAGACACAGTAACAAACGTAACTATTTAGCCAAGAAAAAAATTGAACAGCTGCAAGAAGAACGACAACTGAGAAGGTTCACTCAAGATTACTATGATGATTGGGATTAAGCGCATAATTAACGCTTAATCGATAAAATAATAGTAACGCGAATTAATGATGAATTAATTCGCGTTTAGTTCTTTAGCAAGAATTGATTACCCGCCACAAGATTGCCATTGAGTGAGTTCAAGCAAAACGTTGTTATCGACTGACTTCCATTAAAAAGTGATTAGGTTTATTACTGAGTCATAACTCTTCAATTTTCAGGTCTAAACTAGTCTAAAGTTAAAACTGGTGTTAAAATATCAAACAGCCCATTTAGGTTTCAATAATGACACAATAAGGCTTGATAGCATCAAAAACCACAAATCAAGAATAAACCTTGTAAGTCAACCGCTAGCACCTAGACCTCAAACAACTTAAGAGTACTAAAAACCATGAATACAAAAATCTACAAGCGCGTATTTGCTTTGGCTGGAGAGTTAATGCTTGCTGCTCAGGAAAGAAATCAAATCAACTTTGACAATTGCTACAGTGAATTAAAACAACTCTGTGATGATAATGAAAATACCGATAAAGACCATCCTGTACAGTGGGAAACACTGGCTGACTTTACCGACGATTTACCCTTAGCTATTTCAATTTACGAGAAAGCATTACTTAAAGCAGAAGAGATTAATTCAAAAGATTTTCGTTCATCAATTGGCTTCTCCGTTGCATCACTACAAGTTGAACTCGGTGAAAAAGAACAGGCGATTGAAAACTTAGAAAAAGCAAAAATCAGCTGTAATAAAATTGTCGACAAAGAATTAAAAGCTGAAATTCATGATTTATTAGAAGCGTTAAAAACTGAAGTATCGAGTCCTTACTAAATAACTCATCAGCCAGCGAGTAACTTTATTTAGCTTTGATCAATAATCAAGTTACCACCTAAAATAATACAGTCGCCTGCTAGCTTAGACGACTGTAATGTCTAATTTATAAGCTATAGTAAGGTCGCTATACGTTATTAATTCTGTCTATTATCGGCTTTAGTTGGAAAGTTGATATCCGTTAAAGTCAATCACTGCTGCATTGAATGTATGCATTTTATCGACGCTGCTCACCTAATATAAAATCAATATATCGCCAAAATAATTTTTCATACTGTGTATGACTTTGTAAATTTGATGTAAAGCAAAAAAAATATAACCAAACAGAGATAATAAAGTATTGCCCAGCGCTAAATAAAGCGGGGAATAAACATAAATTCTCCTTTGATACTCAGTATATATAGGTAATACTTAGCAAATATTCGCTTGCACAAATCTGTGCTCCCCCTGAATAGATCTATTCACTAGAACGGAGTAATAAACAATCATGATTATCTTTTTTATCTGTATCACTCTATTAATATTGGGTTATAAGTTTTATAGCCCTTTCATTGAAAAACAAGCGGGCATTGATGAAACCATCAAAACACCTCAAGTACGTTTTGAAGAAGGGGTTGATTACGTTGCCATCCACCCGGTTAAAGCCTTTCTTATTCAGTTTTTAAATATTGCCGGGGTAGGTCCTATTTTTGGTCCTATCCTTGGTGCCCTCTATGGACCGGTTGCACTTATTTGGATTGTACTTGGTAATATTTTAGGTGGCGCAGTACATGATTACTTTTCTGGGGTCATGAGTATTAAAGAAGATGGTAAAAGTTTGCCTGAAATTGCAGGCCACTATTACAACGTTTACTTTAAAGGGATAATGTTGATATTCACCACCATGCTACTGTTTTTTGTTGGTGTTGTCTTTATCATGAGTCCTGCTGGATTATTAAGTAATTTAAGTTATTTTGAAGGCACATTTTTAGCCGGTAATACCTTTTGGGTTTTAGTTATTTTAGGCTACTATTTACTGGCAACACTGTTACCCATAGATAAGATAATAACCAAGCTCTACCCCCTTTTTGGTTTACTCATGATAGTGATGACCTCGCTTATCGCGGTATCATTACTTATGAATGCGCCACACTTACCTGTCGCGGGTGATTTTTTGGGGTATTTTAACTCAGACCATTACAGTCATGACTTTTTAGAACCTAATGCTGACGGTCTCCCTGTCTGGCCATTATTATTTATCACAATTACCTGTGGCGCAATTAGTGGTTTCCATTCGACACAAGCACCGATTATCGCGCGTTGTTTAACCAATGAAAAATATGTACGCCCAGTCTATTATGGCGCGATGATGTGCGAAGGCATTGTAGGTTGTGTTTGGGCCTTAGCTGGCATAGCAGCATTTCCTGAAGGTTACTCAGAGCTTAAAGCATTGCTTGACCAAGGCGGTCCTGGCTTAGTGGTTAACCATATAGCAAACAGCTACCTTGGCGCACTCGGTGGCATTATGGCTATTATAGCCGTTGCGATATTCCCTATCACTTCTGGAGATACCGCTTTTCGGTCCTTGCGTCTAACCTTAGTGGATGCATTTAATATCCCACAAAGTTTACGCAACCGCCTCTTATTAGCCGTGCCTATTTTGATTATTGCTTATTTTATGACAAAATTAGATTTTTCAATAATATGGCGTTATTTTGCTTTTTCAAACATGCTACTTTCTACCAGCGTATTATGGCTAGCCACTAAATTTTTGTTTGACCGTGGCACTTTCCATTGGATTGTCAGTTTACCTGCCATTGTTGGTACTAGTGTTAGTGTCTCTTATATTATGACGGCAGGAATAGGCTTAAATTTACCCAGTGAATATGGAAAATTAATCGGGGCTGTGGTCGGTGTTATCTCACTTATCTTATTAATACTGGCACACAATAAACGGGTAAATATTACCTCGACATCACCTTAAGATTTGAGATGTTTGATGTTTGATGTTTATCATTAACAACAAAAGCAGTGCTAATTAGCACTGCTTTTTGATTTGTATCTGCCCAATAAAGCGCTATTACTGTTAATTTTTCAGGATAAAAAGTTAAAGAAAGTCCTTAGTTTATAGCGGTTCAATCAGACCTAAGCCAAATTGATAACTGGAGATAATTAACGTATTCTAAGCAGTAACAGCCAACAGGAAGGCGTACACTTATATTTTTAATTTCCCTAGCCTTTGAAACCTTGCCAATATAAAAAAGGTTACTGTCGCGCAAAACGGCCATAATTATTATGCTGAAGCTAAAATATTGGGTATTAGTACTCTTATAGTAAAAACATTATCGTGTTACTGACAACATGCCAAGGGAATTGCAAAACTTATGCAAAATTTTTTTAAAAAAGGACTCAATGTCGTTCGCTCAGTTGCAGACAAAGCTACAGAAGAGTTAGCGGCTAATTATTCCATTGTTAAAGAAAAAGTGAATGGCTTACCCGTCTTTATTTCCGCAGAGAAGTCAGACAAATATAACGATATCCAGTATGACGAAAAACACTATTTTGTTATACCTTTCCAACTATCAGAATATAAATTTGCCTTACACACCATGCGGTGTCTCCCGAATGCTGTTCCAGAAATTAACAACCTGCCTAAAAGGCGTGTTTTTCACTTTCCCAATCAACATTCAGAAGAAATGCTTAAAGATTATATGCGCCAATCAGCAGAAGAAATGGTAAGAAATAAAAGCGCAAGTAATCCAAACAGTATTGAGTCTTTGGCTGATCAAATTGACGCGCTAGATAAAAAACTCACATATAGCATGCTATTAGTGGGTGGTTTGGCCGCTGTGGTAAATCCATTATTGGGCGTAGGTATTGCGGCAAAAGCGTTGTTACCCAGTGTTGGCGGTATAATTAACAAGTACGGCTTGCGTCCTACGGGAGAGAAACTTTCCCAACATCAGCTGAATAAATCTATAGAAGAAGCTGATGCACATATTGCAAAAGAATTTGCCGATGCAAGTACACTGCAGGTTATTAATCCTATATTACAAGAATTAGAGTTGACACTACGTACCACAGAATTGCAGCATGACCCGATAACTGATGCCAATTTAGCTGATGGCAGTATTCCTGAACTTGATGGAGAAAGATGGCGAGAACTAACTGAGGTCGCTATTTGTCATGTTTACAAGGAGGTTTATCAAACACCATCTCTGCACAAAAAAGCGTGTCTTGGGCCTAAAGACTTAAGATGGCTAAAAATAATGTTTGAAGTAAACAGTAAATAAAGCTGTTCTGCATAAAGACTTTACCAGAAGCGATTAATTATTAAACTTGTTAACATTCACCATAAAAACAAGAAAAAACTGCCCTTTGCTAATCATGTATTGTCAAATCAATGACACATGGGGTCAGTTTTACTGAGCCCCATTTCATAAAAGCAATGCTGATTTATACCTGCTAGCGAGTCACTTATTGACCACTCAACCTTTTGCCAAAAGATATAGCATAAGCTGGTGAGCGCATTCTTAATACCGGATCATCACTTGGCGTAAAGCCTGCAGACATCATATTAGGATCAAAATTAGTATTTTTACATGCATCGCTGCCACTGGTATTTACGGTCACTGTGCCTAGCATTACTTGAGGACGCTCAATTGGCCATTGTTGTGATGGGTCAATATCACTGTCTTGTGCTTCACCTAAACTTGCCATAATGTTAAAACTAACCGTTTCATTTTTAAGCTGTTGCGCAAAGGTATCTGCTAAAAACTCAGTAGGCATTTTAGCAGCCTCAGCTTTTTCTAATGTTTTAACCCCTAAATTAGGCTCAATGGTCCAGCGAAATTTAGTTTTCTGTTGATTAGGTTGGTCAAAATAAAAAGTGTGCAAACCAAAGAACTCAGTGTTGGCAAATGAAGCGGCTGTTTTAGCTGTTTTATTCCACATAGCATTAGCTTGAACACTCGGATGTTGTTGAATATATGCCATGGTTTTAGCGGGATCAGTTTTACCATTTTCATCAGGAAGTAAGGTCGATAAAAAACCATGAAAAACTTCTGGATTTTTACCGGCAAACACCGGGAAGTTATTACCAGTAAAAGTGTGAAAAGAGCCATCAGGTAACTTTATTTGCATGCCCATGCCGCGCGTGCCAGCCGCTTTTTCATCACTATTGGGGTTTGAACCGCCAACGGAAAATCGAATAGATACCGGTAGTTCGCCGTTCGATAACAAAGCAGCTCCAGTAAAATGTTGATTGGGTGTTGGTACAAAAGTACCCGATGCACACAAACCTTTAGCATGTGCTTTTCTATAGCCAGGATGTTTCCCACCCAATTTTTCAAATATTTCAACAAAATCATTGGCGACAACTTCTTTATCATTGGCTGCAGCGTTCGATGTTGCTGTAGCAGTAGCGATAAGAAACAAAGCACTAATACTTGAGGTAATGAGATTATGTTTCATTGGTTTCCTTAGAGTGATTATTTCAATAGTTCAAATGACGAAAAATGTCATAGATAAGATCTAGAGTATTATCTACAAGCATAGCAAAGGACCTTAATAGTGTAATAAATATTTCACGACCAACTTGCATAAGACTAAAGAAATTTGTTGTCATAGTTATGGTGAAAATAATGATGATTTAATGACACAAAATATTCTTATTCAACTTCAAATACTTCACCAATAAAAAAGCTGGGTTTACAACCTACCCACCGGTCGGTTAGAATGAATTATCATTAATAGTTAATTAAGTCGTGAATATGAGAGACGCAGAGCTAACTCGTCAAAAAATACTAGAAATAAGTGCAGATGAAATTCATAAAAAGGGTTTCATCGCAACAAGCTTATCTTGTATTTTAGTGCGCTGTGAAGTTTCAAAAGGTGCCTTGTATCATCATTTTAAAAATAAAATGGAGCTGGGCTACGCTGTTTTTGAAGAAATTTATACCCCCATGTTTTTAGAATTATGGCAGCCAGCAGTAGAGGTAGATGATCCTATTGAAGGTTTGTGCGACTTTTTTACCGCTATGTATACCAACTCATCTTGCGACGAAATTGTTTGTGGTTGTCCTTTAAACAACCTTTGCCAAGAGATGTCTGGCGTAGATGAAGGCTTTCGCTTACGTATTTTAAACATGCAGCAACAACTCAACCAACTTATCGCCATTAACTTACAACGTGTCGCAAACCAGCTTCGTGACGACATTGATTTTAGCCAAGTTGCCTATTTTATTGTCTCAACTTTTCATGGTTCTTCTAGTTTAAGTAAAAGTTCTAAAAACAAAGACCTCTTTGAAAAAGTCATCAAAGAACTGTGCAACTATATTAGAAATCTTAGAAGTCATTAACGCCACTCTTTCCACTTATCTCCTTGGCTTTTCACAGCCGATATAGCAAATAGTAATAAAAAATATCAATTAAGTATTTACATACCGCATGGTCGGTATGTAAAATACCCCTAATGAATTAACAATGAACTCAGCACTTAATACGCTCTCTCAAATACGGACAAAAACATGAAACACTTAATGGCAATATTTACTCTCTTATTCATGACTTCATTGGCAAGCTTTTCCAGCAATGCCTACAGCATTGAAAACTCTCCATACACAGTAATTGCTGAAACAGGAGAACGTTTGTTTTCTCGTATTGCTAAAGATCAAGAGTCGCTGAAAAAATTCCCTGAACTGATGCGTGATATTGTTGAAGAAGAGTTAATGCCATCAATAGATTACAAATACGCCGCATTCAAGGTTTTAGGTAGAAATTTGAGAACGATGACCCCAGAACAGCGTGAAAAATTTGTTGTTTCTATGCGCAGTTACTTAGTAAGAACTTACGCAATAGCGTTAAAACAATATAAACAACAAGACGTTGCATTTGAATCTCATAAATCAACAAATGGCGCTAGAATTGTTGGTGTTAATTCAGTTATTCGTAATGCCAATGCGCCTGAAATTAACATTACTTTTCAAATGCGCCAAGACAGACAAACAAGTCAATGGAAAGCTTACGATATGATCATCGAAGGTATCTCTTTACTCAGTAGTAAAGAAGCTGAAATAAGCCAACGGATCCAAAAGAGTGGCATTGATCAAGTGACCTTAGAGTTAGCTTCTTTTAATCAATAAGTTCTCTAATTCCGTCATCAAGCTATGCTAAAATATTTTGTAATATTATCAATGCATCAGTAAGTATTAGCATAAATGACGGTTATTAATTTTTATCTTACGCGCCACGGCGAAACACAGTGGAATAAAATAGGGAAGTTTCAAGGACAGTTAGATAGCCCTTTAACCGATAAAGGCTATCGACAAGCTGATGGAATTGCTAGGCAACTAGTTGATCACAAGATAGACCTTATTGTAAGCTCAACATTACCAAGAGCAAAAAGTACCGCTGAAATTTGTCAGGTGACAGTAGATTGTCCACTTAACTTTGCGCCGGCCTTAATCGAGCGAGATTTTGGCCTCTGGCAAGGAAAAGTTATTGACGAAGTTAAATTAGAAAAAAACTTCCATGCTATTTTTCATCAAGTAAACGCCTCCGCACCGCCGAGTGGAGAATCGGGTATTGACTGCGCACTTCGCTTTCAACAAGCATTAATTGAGATTGCTAATACTGGTAATGATGATGATCCAAAAACGCCACAAGATAAAACGACCACTAAGCCCAACAACATAGCGATTAAGAGTATTCTTGTGGTTAGTCACGGCGATATATTACGCTGTTTTTTATCTTTGTTTGTTGAAAATTTTTCTGATAAACAAGCAATTAACAGTCAACAAAAAGCCTTTGATAATGGCTGCATTTTTCAGCTTGCCTACCAGTGTAAAACTAAAGTATTTACCCTTATAGCGACACACGACATCACTAAACCTTCAGCGGTGATAATGCCGCGATGACAAGTTCTGTGATCATGGTGATGGCATACCTGCTAGATCGTTGGCTCGGCGAAGTAAAACGATTTCATCCTTTAGTAGGCTTTGGTTGGTTAAGTACCGCAATAGAGCATACCTTTAACTTTCAGCATGCGACACCGAAAACAACCTCCATATTGTTGCCTCGATTATTGGGGATTTTATCGTGGCTTATCTTATGTTTACCTTTACCTATTCTTTATTATTACTTTCACCAAAACCAGCTATTTTTTTGGTGCTTAGATGCCTTAGTCCTTTATTTCGCTATCGGTTTAAAAAGTCTACAATTACATGCTTTACAAATATTTAATCCCCTTAATAAAAATGACTTAGCCACCGCACGATATTTTTGTGGTTATTTAGTTAGCCGAAATACAGCAGACCTATCCGAACAAGAAATTTCCCGTGCAACCGTTGAGTCTGTCCTAGAAAATGGTCATGACGCCGCTGTTGCTAGTTTCTTTTGGTTTATTATTGGTGGTATTCCACTGGTGATTTTACATCGACTCGCCAATACATTAGATGCAATGTGGGGCTATAAAAATCAACGTTTTATCAATTTTGGTTGGTGTGCTGCCCGCATGGACGACTTACTCGGTTGGCCAAGTGCAAAAATTACCGCATTACTTTATGCTTGCCAAACAAGTTTGTCTTACTCAAAAATGATCAGTGCGCTAAATAATGGTTATCGACAAGGCCAGCATTATAAAAGCCTAAATGGCGGTTGGGTAATGGCGACGGGCGCTAGCGTTCTAAACTTCACGCTGGGTGGAACAGCGACTTATCATGGCAAGGCAGTAACGTCGATACCATTAGGTTGCGGTAATAGCGTTGTTAAAAATGATATTTTTCGTAGTATAAACCTGGTCAATAAAGCGGTTATTATTTTGATTTTTACTTATTTTTGCTATCAATTCCTGCATTACTTTTATAGTGTAAATTTGTGATGGACAATAAAGCTAATGAAAGTTCGCCCCTGTTAGTACACGGTGGTCAGCTCAATGAAGTTGCCCAACACTATCAAATTCCTTTCGAAAAATGGCTAGACTTGTCAACAGGTATTAGCCCAATTAATTACCCGATCCCCACTATTCCTACAAATATCTGGCAACAGTTACCACAGCCAAACCAAGCAATGCTATCTGCGGCTAAAAATTATTATGGTACACAGAATATTAGCGTAACGAGCGGCAGCCAAGCGGTTATTGCTCGTTTACCTGCACTCTATCTTAATCATATCAATCAGCCAGCAAACGGGGTAGAGGTATGGTTACCGGAAGTGGGCTATAAAGAGCATGAACGAGCATGGCATGATGCTGGTTTTACCATAAAAAATTATCAGCAGTTACCCACTTGCGAAGCGCTATCTCGCTACGCGATTGTTGTGGTGATTAACCCTAATAATCCAACCGGTGAATTACAGCAACAGCAAACATTAACCACACTGTTAACGACGCTTGAATCATTGTCAGGTTGGTTAATTGTTGATGAAGCTTTTATGGATGTCATAACACCGAGTCAATCGCTGATCCACTTAACGGCTAATAAACATCTTTTTGTGTTACGTTCAATTGGTAAATTTTTTGGCTTAGCGGGGATCAGAATCGGCTTTGTAAGTGCACACCCTTCTTGGATAAATAAACTACAGCAGTTATCTTCACCTTGGGAAGTTAATGGCCCGGCTCAATTTATTACTGAGCAAGCCTTAAAGAATAAAGTCTGGCAAGTAGCACAACAACAGCAGTTAATCGCCTTATCAATAAAGTTAGAAGCGTTATTAGCGAAAAATTTTTTACCCAACCAAAATAAAAGCGATGACCTAAGCATAACCATTACTGGGTGTGGTTTATTTAAAACCCTCTTTCATCCCCAAGCTACAGAACTTTATCAAAAATTCTGTAGCCAAGGACTTTACGTGCGCTTGTGCGACGAAAAAAATGCTTTGCGTTTTGGCATACCTGATCAAGAACAATACCAGATATTAGCAAAATTATTGGCTCAGCATAGCCATAGCTGAAGCGAGCTTTTCAGCTAACTCACCCTTTTTTAACTGTCCTTTGTCGGCATCAAAATTGTCATAAAAACTAGGAATAGATAAATGGGCTTTTACCTCGCCATCAAAAAAGGGTGCCGATCCTACAGCGGCGGCAAGAACAGTTGCAGCTCCACCAGGTCCTGGTGACGTCGCTAATAAAACCATAGGTTTATGCTGATAGACTTTTTGTAGCGTGCGAGAGCTCCAGTCAAATAAGTTTTTATAGGCGGCCGTATAAGAACCATTATGCTCGGCAAAACCTATGACCAAAGCATCTGCAGTGGCTATTTTATCAAGAAAGTCTTGTGCTAACTGCGGTTTACCGAGTTCAGCTTCTCTATCAGCACTATATAAAGGCATTTCATAATCATTAATATCGAGTACTTCAACTTGTGCATTTTCAACGAGACTAGCGGCATAGCTCACTAACTGTTTATTAATAGATTGACGACTACTACTGGCAGCAAAAGCGATAATTTTCATATAAACTCCAAAGGTAAGAAAAGGTAACAATAGGTATTTCAGTGAAGATAGTGTAATTTGTTTCCTATATAAGATTAATAACTTACTTACAGATACATTATTTCCATATGAAAGCTAATACACTATTTTCTTCTTCACAAAGTCAAAGTAACTTACTTGATGGTATAGCTGTTTTTGTCCAAGTTGTGCAAAGCAAAAGTTTTGTCAATGCCGCTGAAAAAATGCAGCACTCTACGTCTTATATCAGCAAGGAGGTTAGTAAGCTAGAAACCCGTTTAGGCGTCCGCTTGCTACACCGCACGACCCGAACTTTAAGTTTAACATCGGAAGGCGAAGTCTATTATCAACAATGCCAACAGATCATTGAAGATGCTTTACACGTTGAAAATAGCCTTTCTGGACGTCAGCAAATACCGCAAGGTCGATTAAAGTTAAGCTGTCCTATTGGTATAGGTGTTTCTCGTATTCGGCCGATCCTCGCTGAATTTATGGCTAAGTATCCGAAAGTAACCTTAGATATCGACTTAAACGATCATAAAGTTGATTTGATTGCTGATGGCTTTGATATTGTGATAAGAGCCGCTATGCAACTTGAAGACTCAAGCTTAATTAGCCGACGTTTTATGAACTCAACTAGCTTAACACTCGCTTCTCCTGAGTATTTAACACAATATGGTCGACCTAAACATCCCGATGAATTGGTCGATCATCACATGATCAGTTACCGTAACTTAAAAACGCCCGAAACTTGGCAGTACAGCTCCCAGAATGGCCAAGTAACGCAAACACATGTAACCAGTCGAGTATCATGTAATAACTCAGAAATGATGATTTCGTTATGCTTAGCAGGACAAGGTATTATTCGTATGCCATTATTTAATTTACGTGAAGAAGTGGCAACAGGGAAATTAGTCCCCTTGTTTGAAGACTTTATGCCAATAAACATTGGTGTTTACTTGGTTTATCCCAGCAGAAAAAATATGCCCGCTAAAGTGAAATGCTTTATCGACTTTATTGTCGATAAGTTAGGCGATAGTTAACCACAACTACGCTAAATTATTATCCTGAGTAAACATGCCGTTAACTAATGCCAGTTGGGCGAAGTAATAGCTAATCATGATCCAAACACTGGCATAAGGTATTTGATGATAAAACTGATTAAGCCCGATTAATGAATCAGAAAGAATAAAACTGAGCCCGCCGATAATTAGCCAAATATTAGCTTTTTGTGAAAGTAAGGTGGTGATCCCCATTAATAGCAGTATGGTCATATAAACCAATACAGGGATAAATAACTCGCCTAAGCCAGCGTATATGACCAAAAACACGCCAACGCCATAGATACAATAGAGCCCAATAAGTGGTAAACGTTTACTGATAATAGGCTTGGCTACTAAGGGCTTTAAGCTAAAGATGTAAAAAAGATGAGCTACTAAGAAAGCCGCTAAACCGAGTACAAACCAATTTACTCGGTCATAATCTAAAAAGAAATCGCCAAAAATAGAGAAAACCAAACCGATCATAAATAACTTATGAGCGCGTTCTTTAGTACCTCTACTGTTTTGCCATGAAAAATGCAATAACACTAATATCGGCAAAATTTTTACTAACCAGCTCAGCGGATAAGGCTTAAAAAAAATACTCACCATAAAGCCACAGGCAGTAAGTAAAAATAAAAGTAAATGGGATCGGGTCATTGCTGTCATCTTCTTTGTATAAACCTTTGTTATAAACCTTCGCTAAAAATCACTATCTACTTAAAAATAGAAAATAAGTTATCATTTAGCTCGAGATAATATCGCTAAACTAGTGGTCGCTATTTATTAGCACAGACAAAAAAGGGAGTATACCCTACGCCCTTTTTTAGCTGTTCGGCTTTTAAATGGCTTAAACTCTTTCAATAATTAAGGCTATGCCCTGGCCGACACCAATACACATGGTACACAGTGCATAACGCTTATTGGTACGTTGTAGTTGTCGAGCCGCAGACGTTATTAAACGCGCACCACTCATGCCCAAAGGATGCCCTAAGGCTATGGCGCCACCTTGTGGGTTAATACGCGGATCGTCATCTTGTAAACCTAATTCGCGAATACAAGCTAAAGCTTGTACTGCAAAAGCTTCGTTCAGTTCAATAAGGTCGATATCTTCAAGCGATAAGTTTAAACGTTTTAATAGTTTTTGTGTTGCCGGTACTGGGCCAATCCCCATAATACGTGGCGGTACACCAGTGACAGCCATACCTAGCACTTTAGCAATCGGGGTTAAGTTGTTTTTTTGCACCGATTGACTTGACGCCAATAAGATTGCGGCAGCGCCATCATTAATCCCTGAGGCATTACCCGCGGTAATACTGCCTTTGGCATGAACAAAAGGTTTGAGTGCTAACATTTTTTCTAAGCTTGTTAGGCGAAGATGCTCATCTTGAGAGAAAATAATAGGCTCTTCTTTACCTTTTATAACACTGACAGGCATTATTTCTTCGGCAAAAAATCCAGCTTGTTGGGCACTCGCCGCTTTTTGCTGGCTAGCAAAAGCAAACTTGTCTTGGTCTGCTCGGCTAATGTTAAACTCTTCGGCAAGGTTTTCTGCTGTTTGTGGCATACTTTCAGTACCATAAGCGCTATCGAGTGCTTTGTTAACAAAGCGCCAGCCCATAGTCGTATCGAACATTTCTTGAGTACGCGAAAAATTACTTTCCGCTTTGCCGATCACAAAAGGCGCCCGAGTCATACTTTCAACACCACCGGCAATAATCATTTCAGCTTCACCTGACTTAATCGCCTGCATAGCAATGCCGACAGCATTCAACCCTGAGCCACATAAACGGTTTAGCGTTGTTGCGGGTACTTGGTAAGGTAAGCCGGCTAATAACGTTGCCATACGAGCAATATTACGGTTGTCTTCCCCTGCTTGGTTAGCACAACCTAAAATAACATCGTCTACTTGGCTAAAATCTAGAGTTGGATTTCGTGCCATTAATGCTTTTAAGGGTAAGGCGGCTAGGTCATCAGCCCTTATAGTCGCTAGCGAGCCGCCATAACGGCCAATGGGAGTTCTAATTGCATCACAAATAAAGACTTCATTTTGTCCGCTGTTTTCAGTTTTTGTTGAAAAGGCACTCATGTATATATTCTCTTTTGAGTTTATTGGTGCTGCGATCTAACTGACCTCAGCATAATCATAAGCGCCATGATAAGCACTTTTTACTTTAACTATTTTTTCTTTACCGGTAAAAGCATAAGAAATCGCTGACAACGTCAAGTCTATTCACCCTCTGTTTTCTGAAAATCCCGATTTATTGATAAAATCACCGAAGAGATTGATCATATCCAGTTAACCTTGATTGACTCACAAAAGCCTTGTGACAGGCGTGTTATTCCAGCTCATTCAGTTGAAAACTACAAAAACGTCTTTGCTATCTGACAAGACTATTATCTGACAATACAACCATCAACTTACTGCGAAAAAGCTTGGCTTATTGCTCAGCAACCTTCAATTTATATTGCGAAATGACAAATCATGCCCTTTATCAATCGAGCACCTTGTGATGCACTCGATAAATTAAAAGTGGTTATGGTCGATGAATCAATAAGGTTTTAGCCACCGGTGAATATCAAACTATTGAATACGCTTGGTAATAAGTCTGTACTGGCATTGGTGCTTCAATACTCCCTGATTGGCAAGCAATCTTAGAAACTGAAGCGACAGTATAAATACCGATAGAAAATAATAAATTAATAAAAGAAAATTGTCGCTCTGCTCCAGTGAGTTAAATTTACTTTATCGCTTAAATAAAGTCTAAACAGATATCGGTACAGCCTTTGCCACAATAAACACCCGGAGTACTTTTATCTTCAGGGACAATTAAACGCAGTATACTGCCGCAAGTTTCACATTTCATTTCACGGCCCGCCATCACTTTTTTAATCAATGCTTTTTGATCGTTAAATGACTTTGCACTGCTTTTTTTTAATAGGTCAAACTGTGTTATATCAAGCATAAAGCTGCCTTATTAATGCTAAATAGCTTTCAGCATCTGGGTAATAGTCAATGGATCTGCACTTTTATTAATATAAGAGCGCTAAATTAAACAGCGGCGCAATAAAACCCGTCATATTGACCACCTAACGGCTCAGCGCTTGAAATCAATAAATTTTGGTAGGAACTAATATTTTCATAACTGGCGCCAACAAAAGGATAAGCGGTAATTTCCCAAGGGAAATCATCATTGCCTTCATAAGGACAAAAAGAGAGTTTTTGATTGTTTTCTAAAAGTAACTGACCAAATTTCAAAGCGGCTTCTTCGTTAGGAAATATCACTGAAAACTCAATTTCACGGGCTTGGTTTAAATCATCACCATCAATCATCATTTGCCATAAGGCATCACCAACATTGTCTTGTGGAAATAGGGCTAAATCACGGTTCATTATTTTTCATCTTATCTTTGTAGGCATTAATTCGCTATTTTATCTGATGAAAAACATAATACCAATTCAGTTAGCGATTATTTTTGGTAAACTAGCGATATAACTTACCAACGAATCACTCACCTTGAATATAGCCTTACATAAATTTGAGCTTCACATTGATGTTAATACAGAAAATAGCAGCATTATTGGCGAACTTAACCAAGCATGTTCATTAAGTAATGCTCAATTAAAACAGGCTATTCAACGAGGTGCGTTATGGTTAACCCGTGGTAAAAGCACACAGCGTTTGCGACGTATAAAAAAGCCATTACAAGTAACCGATACCCTACACTTTTATTATGACGAACAAGTATTAAGCCAACAGCCTAATGAAGCGTTATTAATTAATGACGATGTTGATTATAGCGTATGGTATAAACCTTACGGTATGTTATCCCAAGGTTCAAAGTGGAGTGATCACTGCACGATTGCCCGTTGGGCTCAAACACATTTAACCCCTGAGCGCCCCGCATTTATTGTTCACCGTTTAGATAGAGCAGCCACCGGATTAATTCTAATTGCCCATAGTAAAAAAGCAGCGCGCGCATTAAGTGCGATGTTTGAAAAACATGACTTAGAGAAAATTTATCATATTATTATTCACGGCGATCATCGTTTACGACCACAACCTGACACATTAACCTGTGATGTCGATGGTAAAAGCGCCAGCAGCCATTTTAGCCATCTTGCTTATAATGAAAAAAATAACACCTCGTTGGTGCAAGTTATTATTGATACGGGGAGAAAACACCAAATAAGAAGTCATGCTGCAAGTATTAATATGCCGGTGGTTGGCGATAGATTACACGGGGAAGTTGGCGACGCCAGCATTGAAGAAAGTATTAACTTACAGCTGTGCGCCGTGGCACTTAATTTTATTTGCCCGCTAACCGCAGAGCAGAAGTCGTTTAAAGTGCCTGAACATTTAATGCCCTCATTAAATGTTCTTGGCTAAGTGTTGTTTATGAACAGTAATTAAAATCACTATCATTAAGCAGAGCTAATTTATCACCAACAATTTCAGCCGCATCAAGTTTTGCTAACAGATCAAAACCGATTTGACGTTGCTCTAGTGTCAACGCTAAGTAAGGTAATCTAAAGTTAGCTTGAACGGCACCTGTCATCATTAACGTGGTATTTATGGCAATAGGGTTAGGCTCACAAAACAACCATTTCATCAGGCTTTGTAAACGTTCATTTAGTTCGTCATCTTCACTGTCCATTAATGTTCTCATTAGGCCAGGCACTAGATTCGAGGTTACAGAAATAACACCGTGAGAGCCAAATTGGTGGCGACCAACATAACATTCATCATCATTACCTGACCAACAAGCAATACCTTGTTTTTCATAATAAGCAATACGGTCATTGCCGCCACATTCTTTCACGCCAATAAAGTTTTTATGCTTTGACAAAGGTTCGATCAAATCAGGTGTAAGGTCTTGGCCCGTTCTTCCTGGTACGTTATAGATAAACGCAGGACCAATATCTAAGACTTTGTTAAAATGCGCAGCAACACCCGCCATTGAGGTTCGCCCGTAATAAGGATTAATTTGCAATGCTGCATCCATACCCATGGCAAACCCATTTTGTGTGGCTTTAATTGCCTCTCGGGTATTATTACTACCGGTATTACCAACAATAATAAGTTTGTCACTATATTGATGAACGGTATGAGCGATTAACATTAAATGCTCTTCCCAACTTAATAAGTGTCCTTCACCTGTAGTACCACCGACAACAATACCGTCAACACCCGCCGCTATTTGCTTTGCAACCAGCTTGTCATAAGTAACAAGGTCAATTTCACCCTGTGCGTTGTAAGGGGTTTTTATCGCAGTAATTAAACTTGCTGCCTTTATATTTTTCATTTTTTCTCAACTACATATTAGGTAAAAGGGTAATTTTTCTTATTTTTGAAGAATAACTGAATTTAACAATGACCGATTTTATCAACAACTCGGCGCAGGATAAACACTTCATTACTAACAATGTGCTGATATTTGAAAATTTGACTGTCTAAGGCTAAAACTTTATAAGCCTGATAGTTATTTTCATCATTTAAATCGGCTCGATAATGCTCACCGTCAACAACTTCTTCTTGTGTGATAGTAAAGTGAATATCTCCCACTAATCCCCAATCGCCTAACTCAATAATTTGGCTAACAATTTCGCCCTGAGACGTTTGTTCAACAAAAGAAAATTCAAAACTACCATCAAGGCAAAGCTCAGCATACTCAACAAGTTGGTGACCGACGTCGTTCATTTCCATACGATACCAACGGCCGGCTAATAATGCTCGGTTATATTGTTCACTCACTTAAAACACGCCTTAATAACTCTGTCAGATATAAATACTATTGTGCATTATTTTCACCGACAACCAAATAAAAAAAACCACAACATTGATTGTTGTGGTTAAATAAAGCGCTTGACGTTTTATTAAAAATTAGTTTTTTAAGACCTTAATGCTGCCATTGACACTTTCTAAATTAATCGTAATATCGCCGCTGCCGACTGTCCCAGATAAGTGACGACCACTAAACATTTTTTTCTCACTTGAAAGCCCAAATGCCGTGTCGATACTACCGTGCATGGTTTCGGCATTAATCGTGGCATTGAGCTCACCAGGCATATAAAGTTTAATACTGCCGTTGACCGTTGTTAGCTCCACGCTGTCGATGTTGTTACTAACTTGCTGGTAGGTCGCATTAATACTGCCATTAACTGAATTTAATTCAAGGTTTGCAGCTAAGCCTTGCACACTAATAGTACCATTGACTGTATTCGCTTTTATGTCACCTTGTACTTTATCAATCACCAATGAACCGTTTACTAATTCTATATCGGTTAATGCCGCGCCAAACGGAACCATAACAATATAATCAACTTTGCCAGAGCTATTATTATGCCCCCAAGATGATTGTTTTTGGTATATAGTTTCAACACTAACGCCCCTAGAACTTTCAGAAAACTCAAGGTTTATACGGTCTCTATCAGTTTGATTTTCCGCGGTCACTGTTGCTGTTATTCTAATTTCATCGTTACTCCAACCTTGAATATCAACACCACCATTTATATTAGCTAAACGTAAACTTGTTTGTTCATTAACAACAAATGATTTTTCAATGGTATCTTTAACCTCTGCATATACGGTGCTAATACTAGCAAGTGATAAAATTGTGGCTAAAGTAAGTTGTTTCTTAAATGACTGTTTCATGAAATTTCCTTGAGTTTTATTAACTATTTTAATGACTATAATGGTTAAGTACACAATGGCATTGAAAAGGTTTAAATTTTATTTTACTTTTTTAAATGACCTTTCCTGCTCTTAATAACTAACAACAATTCAACTTTTACAGTAACCTAACGGTAATTTTTACCTATTAACAGGATTTATAAATGACCATCGCTAACGTGCACTTACTTCTTACTGGCAATGAATTGATGACGGGAGATATTGTCGACAGTAATTCAGCAATGATCGCTCAACAATGTAAAGCCATTGGCATAAAAATTAGTCGAAAAGTGACCTTAGCTGACGATCTTGATTTACTTGCAAAGGAAATAGAACACTTAACAAAAGATGCCGATGTATTAATTATTAATGGCGGGCTTGGTCCAACAACAGATGATTTAACCGCGCAAGCATTAGCGATGGCGACACAACGCTCTTTAAAGCAACATCCTATAGCATTGGCCCACCTAAAAACCTGGTGTGAACAACGTAATGCTCATTTAGGTAAGGCTAATTTAAAGCAAGCCCTGCTGCCAGAAAATTGTAATATTATTGCCAACCGAGTAGGCAGCGCAGTAGGTTTTTCCTTAACACTGAATGATTGCCAAATTTTTTGTACGCCGGGAGTCCCCAGTGAACTTAACATAATGCTTGATGAAGTAATCATTCCTGAATTGGCCTCACAATCTAACTTCACTGCGGAAATGGATATTACTCGCTTACAATTATTTGGTATTGGCGAGTCAACCCTTCAGTCAATGTTGGTAAAAAACTTTCCCGATTGGCCTAAAGAAGTTGAAGTCGGTTTTCGTGCATCTTCGCCATTAATAGAATTAAAGTTAACCGTTGAAAAAAATGAGCATTTATCAATAAAAATCGATCTTATTCAAAAAATTAAAACCTTATTAAATGATCACATCATTGAAGAGATTAAAGATAAACCTTATTCTTTAGCCGAACTAGTATTGCAGTTATGCCAACAAAAAAATCTTAAAATAACAACAGCAGAGTCTTGTACCGGCGGTTTAATCGCCAGCGAAATAACCAAAGTTTCAGGGTCATCATCTTCGTTTGAGGCTGGCTTTGTAACTTACTCAAATAATATGAAAAGCAAACTATTGCATGTTAATGAAAATATACTTGAACAACATGGCGCGGTTAGTGAACAGACAGTAATAGCGATGGCAGAAGGTGCATTAGCCATAGCAGGAGCTGATTTAGTTATTGCCGTTTCAGGTATAGCTGGCCCAACGGGTGGCAGTAAAGAAAAACCCGTTGGCTCAGTTTGGATAGCTTGGGGTAATAAAGATAAAATACACACCAAATATTTTTGTATAAAGGCAAATAGGGAAAACTTTCAACGTACGGTAGCAGCAAGATCTCTTGATTTAATAAGACGGTTATTAATTGAGAGTAGTCAAACACCACTTTATTTTTAATATATAGCCTTAATATGTTGTATGCATGTTAACGTTAGGTATTAACTATAATAATATTGAAAGAAATGTCATTTTTATTGCGCCATAAATCAAATCTTTATATATTTATAGGCAGAATAAACTAGAATAGAATTATAAAGCTGCATATTCGTTATTTGGGTAACTAATATTGCTAGACGTTTGAGTAGAAATAGGAGCATATTTTGATAGAAAAAAACTTCATCACGAGTGGTCGTAATACCATTATCCATAAGATGAGAAAATTTGATTTATTGATTATAAATGGCGGTCACCCTGTAGTGATTGTAAGTAACCGTGGTATAGGTATTTACAAAGGTGAAGTTCCAAATAAGAAAGCTGACGCTAAGAAAGCCTATCAAGATGTTGTTGATGTTAGTGCAACAGACGTTTTTGGAGAGAATAAAACATTAATTTTTATACAAGCATTAGATAACAAAGAATATAAAATTGATTATTCAAAAGTAAATACTGGCTCTTTCATTAAAATTCACCAGGAAAACTACATTTAATCGATATTTTAAGTGGTAATATTGGAGTAAATCTAGCGTGACTCAAGCAAGCTTAGTAACAAATAAAAAAAATAATATTGACCTTGTTTTGCAACCGGTTAAAGATGATACACAGGTAACAGAAGCCAGCGTCCATGAACTAATAGAAAATTCTGAATTTAAAGATTTATATGTTGATAATGGTAATATAAAAAATGCCATCGCCGAACTTAATAGTGTCCTAAAACCCCTTCAAACGAATAAATCTGGCCGAGAAATTAGTTATCAAGTGCTTGAGCGCAGAGACGCGACTATTTCAATTACCATTGATAAAGATGAAATGTCTGCAACAGCTGAGATTTCAACAGCGCTTGGTGGTAAACATTTAACCGCTAAGGCCATTCTCAACTCTGCTCAAGAAGCTGGTGTTAGCAAAGGTTTTACCAAAGAGCAATTATTAAAACTTGCTCATCAAGCCGCGAAAGAACCTGCTGGCTCTATAATTACCGGCGAAATTGCCCACGGTAAAATTGCCATTAATGGTAAAAATTCAAAAATAAAATGGTTAGTGCAAAGCGCCCAAGATAGAATTTTACGTCCTAAAGATCGCGAAGATGGAAGTGTCGATATGCGCGATTTAGGTGACATAATTTGTGTGAAAGTTGGCGATCCGCTCGCGAAAAAAATTATGCTTACCGAAGGTGTTAAAGGTTTTACTGTGACTGGCTCTGCCCTAGATCCTTTACCAGGAGATGACATCACGCTAACCGCTGGCGAAGGTACAACAATAAGCCCTAAGAATGATAAAGTCTTAATCTCGACACTGGTCGGCTTACCAAGAATTATTGATAACGGCATGGAAGTTGATCCGGTTTATCGCATAAAAAATGTTGATATCAGTACTGGGCATATCAAATTTGAAGGCAGTGTTATTATTGATGGTGATATTTGTGAGGGTATGAAAGTAACGGCAACCGGCGATATCACAATTGGTGGTTTTGTTGAGTCAGCAACCTTAGAAGCTGGTGGTGACATTACTATTGGTAGTGGCATTATTGGTAAAAAACAAGACGTTGAAGGTCAATCTCTCGATAATATTAAAATGAGTGCTTATATATCTGCTAAAGGTGATATTTTCGCAAAATATGCTCAATATGCTGAAATATCTTGTCACTCCTTACGTATTGAAAACCAAATGATGCACAGCATTATTGATGTTGAAGAGACACTTTGGTTAGGCACTGAAGAAAAAGCTAATGGTAAGCTTATCGCTGGTTACATAAAAGCGGGAAAATCTGTTCATGCCGGTATTGTAGGCGCAACAGCAGGAAGCAGCACCATTATAAGCTTTTCCAAAAAAGTGGATCTAATGAAAGAACAGTTAGAAGACATTGAATTTAAATTAAAAGTTGATTCTGATAAATCAACAGAATTACAATTAGCCGTTAATAAACTCAAAAAGTTGCCTACCGATAAAGTAAACCCTGAGATGCTCAGTAAACTGGTTTCTACTTATAAGTTTCATGCTCATCGCGTAGGTGAGATTCTTAACGAAAAAGAAGCTTTTGAAGAGCAAATACAAACCTATATGGCAAGTGTCTATATAGAAGCAACAGAGAAACTTTATCACGGTGTACAAATGATTGTTGGCGACTTCCAAGATAGATCTCGCCGTGAATATGGACCAACTAAGGTGAATTATAAAGAAAGAAAAATTCATTTTAATCCTATCGTTAATACATAGAATATTACTGAACATTTTCCATCAATATCATTTTAGTTACATTAGGAAAACGATGAAAATTAATACTCTTGCTTTAATTGCAACGAGCTTAATTGCTGTTACAGCTTCAGCACAGCAATGCGATATAAACTTTAATCATGGTGTGGTAATCAACCCTTCTCATGTACGTATTTTGAAAGAAAGCCAAACCTACGTTCAAATTAATAATGATCAACAATTATTTATTCGTGGGCGTGAGATAGCCCTCAATGAAGAACAAAGACAATTACTCACGCAATACAGCCAAGGCATTCGTAAACAAATCCCTGAAATAGTGGCGATAGCGATTGAAGGTGTTGATATTGATTTAAAAGCAGTAAACAAAGTTATTGCGGGTTTAACGGGTGAAAATAGCGCCTCACATCAAAAAATTCAAGAGCGCTTCGATGAGATGCAATACCGTTTAAGAGAACGTTTTAACCATAGCGATACTAATTATTATATTGCTTCGCAAGATTTTGCTGATTTTGATGAAATTTTTGCTGGCGCCTTTGAACAAGAAATTGAAAGTATCGTAACCGAATCAATTGGCACTATTTTAATGGCCGTTGGTGAAGCAATGACCACCAACGAAGCAAGCAGTAGTGAACAGCGCGTAGAAACCTTTGACCAACGTATCAAAGGTATGGAAAAGGATTTGCAGCTTGACATTGAACCCCGCGCACAAGAAGTTAAATTAAAAGCTGCGCAGTTTTGTAAAAGCTTAAAGAAGTTAGATCAACTAGAGTCGAAGTTACAGCAAAGTATCACGGCACTGAGTGAATTTGATTTGATACAGACAAAGTAATTCCGTTGCTCCCAAAGAGCAACGTCATAGTGAACAAAGCGCCAACCTGAACATAACTCCGTCATCCTGAACACAACACCGTCATCCTGAACATAACTCCGTCATCCTGAACATAACACCGTCATCCTGAACATAACGCCGTCATCCTGAACTCGTTTCAGGATCTGTAATTGTAACATAGAGACCAGATACTGAAATAAATTCAGCATGACGATAAAAGGACTAAACGCTCACCGACTCCTTGATACCATGACTATCATCATCAAAATAAGCCGTCATCCCAAAACAAGCACAATCACCTGAACACAAGCACCGTCATCCTGAACACAAGCACCGTCATCCTGAGACAGGCGCCGTCATCCTGAACTTGTTTCAGGATCTGTACTTACAACCACAAAGACCAGATACTGAAATAAATTCAGCATGACGACAAAAGTACTAAAAGATCACGACTCCTTAATACCATGACTATCATCATCAAAATAAGCCGTCATCCCAAAACAAGCACCGTCATCCTGAACACAAGCACCGTCATCCTGAACTTGTTTCAGGATCTGTACTTACAACCACAAAAACCAGATACTGAAATAAATTCAGCATGACGACAAAAGGACTTAACGATCATCGACTCCCTGATACCATCACTGTTATCACAACGCCATCATCCTGAATACAAGCACCGTCACCCTGAGAGAGGCACCGTCATCCTGAAACAAGCACCGTCATCCTGAACTTGTTTCAGGATCTGTACTTACAACCACAAAAACCAGATACTGAAATAAATTCAGCATGACGACAAAAGGACTAAACGATCATCGACTCCCTGATACCATCACTGTTATCACAACGCCATCATCCTGAATACAAGCACCGTCACCCTGAGACAGGCACCGTCATCCTGAAACAAGCACCGTCATCCTGAACTTGTTTCAGGATCTGTACTTGCAACCACAAAAACCAGATACTGAAATAAATTCAGCATGACGACAAAAGGACTTAACGATCATCGACTCCCTGATACCATCACTGTCATTCTGAGACAGGCACCGTCATCCTAAAACAAGCACAATCACCTCAACACAACGCCATCGTCCTAAAACAAGCACTGTCATTCTGAACACAACGCCATCATCCTAAAACAAGCACAATCACCTGAACGCAACACCGTCATCCTGAACTTGTTTCAGGATCTGTACTTGCAACAACAAAGACCAGATACTGAAATGAATTCAGCATGACGATAAAAGGACTAAACGATCATCGACTCTCTGATACCATTACTGTCATTATCAACACAGCGCCGTCGTATTGAACACAACACCGTCATCCTGAAAACAAAAAACCTGCATCAGCAGGTTTTTATAATTAAAATCGCACAAATAGTAACTTACATATTTGGATAATTCGGACCACCGGTGCCTTCTGGTGTTACCCAAGTTATATTTTGGCTTGGGTCTTTAATATCACAGGTTTTACAGTGAATACAGTTTTGTGCATTGATCACTAATTTATCACCCTGCTCTGTCGATTCAATTTCGTATACGCCAGCCGGACAATAACGCTGAGCAGGCTCTGCATACTTAGCTAAATTAACCGTAATTGGAACATCGACGTCAGTCAGTCTTAAGTGACAAGGTTGTTCTTCTTCATGGTTAGTATTTGACAAAAACACTGAGGTTAATTTATCAAAACTTAGTTTATTATCTGGTTTTGGATAATTGATAACCGCCGACTCCGAGGCTAATTTAAGCTGGTCATGGTCAAGCGTGTCGTCCTTGAGGTTAAACGGTAATTTACCGTTAAATAGGTTTTGATCTATGGTGTTATAAGCACCACCCAAGGTCATACCAAATTTATGCATCGCCGGACCAAAATTGCGAGAGCTATAAAGTTCGTCATATAACCAAGAGTCTTTAAACCTTTCAGTATAATCAGCAAGGTCTTTACCGCCTTCATCACCGGAAACAATCACTTGAAAAATACTTTCAGCGGCTAACATACCCGATTTCATTGCGGTGTGATTACCTTTGATTTTAGCAAAATTTATCGTTCCAGCATCACATCCGACTATAATACCACCAGGCATTGTCATTTTAGGTAGTGAGTTAAAACCACCCTTTGCCATCGCTCGTGCTCCATAAGAAACACGTTTACCGCCTTCAAGGTACTGACTAATTTTTGGATGATGTTTATAACGTTGAAATTCATCAAATGGACTTAAATGCGGGTTGCTATAATTTAAATCTACAATAAGACCTACAAATACTTGATTATTTTCTGCATGGTATAAATAGCCACCACCCGTTGCGCCTTGATCTAATGGCCAACCGGCCGTATGTACCACGAGACCTTCTTGGTGCTTAGCGGGATCAATGTCCCAAATTTCTTTAAAACCTAGACCATAATGCTGTGGAGAGACACCTTCATCTAAATTAAATTTACTGATCAGTTCTTTACCTAAGTGACCACGGCAACCTTCAGCAAAAACAGTATACTTAGCGCGAAGTTCCATTCCAGGAACAAACGAATCTTTTTCTTTACCATTAACATCTAGACCCATGTCACCGGTAATAATACCCGCAACACTACCATCATCGTTATAGAGTACTTCATGTGCAGGGAAACCAGGAAAAATTTCAACCCCTAGTTCTTCCGCTTGCTCTGCTAACCAACGACATACGTTGCCCATGCTAACAATATAGTTTCCATCGTTATGCATAGTTTTTGGTACAGAGATGTTAGGTAATTTTATCGCGTTGCTTTCGCTGTTAAGTAAATAAAGATCATCGCCGGTAACTTTTGTATTCAGTGGCGCGCCTTTTTCTTGCCAATCTGGGAATAATTCATTTAGCGCTCTTGGCTCAAAAACAGCCCCCGATAAAATATGTGCTCCAACTTCTGAGCCTTTTTCAACAACGCAGACTAAGAGTTCTTGATCTTTTTCTTTTGCTAACTGCATCAAACGACAAGCTGTTGCTAAGCCAGACGGACCAGCACCAACAATAACAACGTCAAAATCCATCGATTCGCGTTCCATAAATTTCCCCAAAAAATATTCATTTAAATAAAATCAAACACTCGTTTGATTTTCAAACACCTGTTTGATAATATCACTCATTATAGATATTTTGTTGATAAATACTATCTTCTATTGAAAGATATTGCGACAAAAGCTATTTAAGCTCAATTTATCGAGACAAGCACCGTATTACGTTGACGTTCACGTAGTCTAGTATTAGTCTGTCGAGCAATAATGAGAAATACTTGCTAATGTTAGTTTAATTAATCAAACCTTAGCTTTACACTATAAATACAAACACAACAAACGCAATCAGAGGCTACGATGAAAGTATTAGTACCTATTAAACGTGTAATTGACTATAACGTCAAAGTTCGCGTAAAAGCAGACAATTCAAATGTTGATCTTGCTAATGTAAAAATGGCAATTAACCCTTTTTGTGAAATCGCTGTAGAAGAAGCGGTTCGTTTAAAAGAAGCTGGCGTTGCCACTGAAGTTATTGTGGTATCCGTTGGTGACAAATCTTGCCAAGAACAATTAAGAACGGCTTTAGCATTAGGCGCAGACCGCGCTATTCAAATCGAAACTGATGAGAAGTTAGACGCTCTTAATATCGCCAAACTTTTACAAAAGATTGTTGAAGAAGAACAGCCACAATTGGTTATTCTAGGTAAGCAATCTATCGACAGTGATAATAATCAAACAGGTCAAATGCTCGCTGCCTTAACAGGTATGCCGCAAGGTACTTTCGCATCAGTGGTAAAAGTTGAAGGCGATAAAGTTAATGTAACACGTGAAGTTGATAGCGGCTTACAAACTGTATCACTTAACCTACCTGCAATTGTTACTACCGATTTGCGTTTAAATGAACCTCGTTATGCTTCATTACCTAATATCATGAAAGCAAAGCGTAAACCATTAGTGGTTAAACCCGCTGCAGATTTTGGCATTGATTTAAGCCCACGTTCAAAATTAATAAAAGTTGTACCACCTGCAACACGTAAAGCCGGTATTATTGTTGATGGTGTAGATACATTAATTGAAAAACTGAAAAATGAAGCGAAGGTGATTTCATGAGTATTTTAGTATTTGCTGAACATGATAACAGCACATTAAAAGCTGACACGCTTAAAACAGTTGCTGCAGCTCAAGCAATTGGTGGTGACATTCATATATTAGTTGCTGGTAGTAATTGTCAGAGTGTTGCACAAGAAGCCGCTAAAGTTAACGGTGTAAGTAAAGTACTTGTTGCTGATAATCCAGCTTATGAACATCAGTTAGCTGAAAACATTAGCTTATTGGTAACAGAACTTGCTGCTGATTACGAACACGTCTTAGCAACAGCTTTAACGACAGGTAAGAACTTTATGCCTCGCGTTGCCGCTTTATTAGATGTTGCACAAATATCAGATATTATTGCTGTAGAAAGTAGTGATACTTTTGTTCGTCCTATTTATGCAGGTAATGCTATTGCCACAGTGCAAAGCTTAGACAGTAAAAAAATAATTACGGTTCGTCCTACGGGGTTTGACCCAGTTGCCACTGATGGTAGTGCTGAGATTGTAACAGTAGACTCAGTAACAGACGCTGGAATTTCAACGCATGTAAATGATGAACTTTCTGTATCAGAACGTCCTGACTTAGGCGCAGCAAGTATCGTTATTTCAGGTGGTCGTGGCATGCAAAACGGCGATAACTTCAAGTTACTTGAAGGTATTGCAGATAAGCTTGGCGCTGCTATTGGTGCTTCACGTGCCGCTGTAGATGCTGGCTTTGTACCTAATGACATGCAAGTCGGTCAAACAGGTAAAATTGTTGCTCCTGACCTATACATAGCTGTAGGTATAAGTGGTGCAATACAGCATTTAGCTGGTATGAAAGATTCTAAAATCATTGTTGCGATCAACAAGGATGCCGAAGCGCCTATTTTCCAAGTAGCTGATTACGGTATTGTTGGTGATTTATTTGAAGTATTACCAGAGCTTGAAGGTAAACTGTAAACTATAACGTTTTCAGACTTATTTTCTAGGTATAATAAAGCCACTTTAATAGTGGCTTTATTTTTATCTTTTATTTAACCACTCAGTCAATTAACACTCGGGTACCACATCATGAAAAATAAACTTTCTAGTCTTAGCGATCTTGCTGGTGCATTTGGTAGAGAGAGTGCTACAGCTGAGCATTCGGCCAATCAGCAACCAGCCGATAGTTCATTAGTATATTCAACAGATAGTGGCCGTATCAAACAAGACAATAACACCCAAACAATAACAGCCAGTGATGGCTTTGCTAAAGTTAGGCGTGAAACTAAAGGCAGAAAAGGTAAAGGTGTCATCACCATTAGCGGATTAGGCTTAGATGCAAAAGCGCTAAAAGAGCTTGCTACAAAATTGAAGAAAACCTGTGGCACCGGTGGCAGTGTTGTCGGTGAAGTCATCGAAGTGCAAGGCGATAAAAGAGAGCAAATAAAACAGGTCCTTGAGAGCAATGGCTTTAAGGTAAAGTTTGTTGGCGGCTAGTCAGCAAACATCTAACAGGCTAACTTATATCGTACTTTCGTAATTTCATTGCTATTTTATTGTGTGAAACCTTTAACCGCTCTGCTAGTTTTCTCGTTGTTGGGTAAAGCGGATACAAGGTTTTAAGCAAATCGCCTTCAAATTTTTCTTGAGCACTATTCCAGTCGGACCATTGAGGCTGATCAGCAAAATTTTCACCATCGCTAGCAGAACCAGCAATATTATGACTTATCGGTAAATCGACTGCTGAAAATTGTGATAACGCACCATCAATATCAGACTTTTCAATAACACCACTATCATTAAGGGCTACCGCTCTAAATAAAATATTTTGTAACTGGCGAATATTACCTGGCCATTGGCATATCTTAAGGGCAGCAAGTGCTTGCTCTGTTAAAGTAGGTACTTTTCGTGCAACTTGAAGCGCCGCCATTTTAATAAAGTGTGCCGCTAATAAAATAATATCATCGGGTCGTTCACGCAGTGGAGGTATCGACAAATTCAATACATTTAGGCGATAGAATAGGTCTTCTCTAAATAATTGTCGTTCAATCTGTTGCGGTAAGTGTTGGTGACTGGCACTGATTATACGCACATTCGCCGTTAACTCTTTCGTGCCACCTAGACGACGATATTTATAATCCTGTAAGAATCGTAATAACTTAGCTTGTAAATATACTGACATTTCTGCAATTTCATCTAAAAAGATAGTCCCTGTTTCTGCCAGTTCAAATAGCCCAGGTTTCCCCCCTTTTTGAGCCCCGGTAAAAGCACCTGGCGCATAGCCAAACAGTTCACTTTCCAATAAGTTTTCGGGTAATGCTGCACAATTCAGCGCTAAAAAAGGCGCGTCGGCACGTCGACTGGCATTATGCAAAGCACGAGCTAATAACTCTTTACCTGTACCTGTTTCACCACTGATAAGTACCGGTAATTCTAATTCTGAAAACCTGAGTGTTTGAGACTTTAAGAGTCGAATAGCTGAGTTCTCACCAATAATATTATCAAATTCAGCTTGCTCTCGACTCTGTATTAATGCGATATGCTGACCAACGCGGTTCATTGAACGTAAGGTGAGAATAACGCCTGATGAACTATGTTCTGAAAATATTGGCGTGATATCAGCTAAATAAGATTGTTCGAGGAATGAGAGTGAAAAATTACTCAGTGAAGAATTAAGCATGTCTTGAAAGGACTGATCTATATATTGATCGATATGCTGTCCCTCAATTTTTATAACTAAATCTTTTAATAACGACTGAGCGGCCGTATTAATAATAACAATAATACCATTTTGGTCGATATCCAGTATAGGGTCTGGAATAGTGTCTAATAAGGTTTTTAAATGAGCCTCACGTCTTTGTGTCGGTAATAAGTCGACAGATAAACAATGAACTATGTCATCGCGGTGCGACAGAGAATTTTGCACGTCAGACAATATTAATTCATTGGACATAAAGTGGACATAAATAAAGTGACTAACCACTTCAAGTGAACGTATATTCCAACGATTATCAGCAAAAATAGCCAAGATTTCTTGGCTTATACCAATACGATCTTTTACTTTAATTTCAATTCTCATCAGTTTATCTCAATGTTTCAAAGTCATATTGTAATAGATTAATTACAATGTATTAATTATATTACAGAATAACTGATAAGCGAACGATTTGTAATAATTTAATTACAAATCAATAGGCCTACACACCAACAATCACATAACACATTGATATAATTACCTTATATATTGCTGGCTCTTTTTTTGCAAACATAAAAACAAACGGATCAATATAAAAGAAATTAGCGGCGCAACCTATAAAAAATAACAAAGTGCGCCGCTAATTTTCTTCATCGAAATGCTTATTAAAGAGAAGATTTATGAAAAATAGTAAATATGTTGAAACACAAGCAATCCATTCAGGGCGTATTAACGATGAGCAATTTGGCTCTTTAGCAACTCCGCTCTACCAAACGTCTACTTTCATTTTTGAAAACGCTAAACAAGGCGCCGACCGTTTTGCGGGTGAAGCTGAAGGATATATCTATGGGCGATTAGGTAACCCTACAGTAAGACAATTAGAAATGCGTGTTGCTGCCATGGAAGAAATGGAAGATGCAGCTGCCACAGCAACAGGCATGGCAGCTGTTTCTGGCGCCTTATTAGCTAATTTGCAATGTGGTGATCATATTATTTCATCTAGTGCCTTGTATGGCTGTTCATATGCATTGATCAGTCATATGCTAACCAAATTCGGCATTGAAGTTTCATTTGTTGATATGAAAGTGCCTGAAAATATTGAAAAAGCGATAAAACCAAATACTAAAGTTATATTCCTAGAAACACCAATAAACCCAAATTTAGTAGTTTTAGATTTAGCACGTATTTTAGCGATATCAAAAAAACACAGTATTCTATCAATCGTTGACAATACTTTCTTAACCCCTGTTTTACAGCAACCTGGAAAATTTGGTGCGGATATCGTTGTTCACAGTGCAACTAAGTATCTAAATGGTCATGGTGATGTGGTAGCAGGTATTATCTGTAGTAATGCTGAAATGATAGAACACATCAAATTAACTGCACTTAAAGATATTGGCGCAACAATGAGCCCTCATGATGCATGGTTAATTATGAGAGGATTAAAAACCTTACCATTGCGTATGGAACGCCACTGTTCAAATGCACAAACAATCGCTGAGTTTTTAGAAAGTCACCCAATGATAGCTAAAGTTTATTACCCTGGCCTTAAGTCGCATGACGGTTATAAATTTATTGGTACGCAAATGAAAGCGGCTGGTGGAGTTATCGCTTTTGAATTAAATGCAGACTTAAAAGGTGGCGAAGAGTTTATAAATCGGATGAGTTTATTTTCAATCGCAGTAAGCCTAGGAGATGCAGAGTCTCTTATTCAGCACCCTGCTTCGATGACTCATTCACCTTATACACCAGAAGAGAGAGTAGCGGCAGGTATCAGTGATAGTTTAATTCGAATATCTGTTGGTTTAGAACACGTAAATGATTTACTTGACGATCTGAAGCAATCGTTAGATCAAATAGAAAACCGCCAAGAGCAAGTTGCCTAACTTAGCGGTTTATAACGAGTAAGTATAATTACCCGTAAAGTATTAATCCTGCGTTATAATTTTAGTTAGCGCAGGCAGTACTTTTTCTTTTAACAAGGTTAATTCACTGTCTGTATAAGCCTTCATTGCAAACTCACCCCAAACAGGCTTCGGCCAAGCAATATCATCCGCAAAGCGAACAATGTGATGGACATGAAGTTGTGGACAAATATTACCTAATGCCGCTACATTCATTTTTGTGCCATTAAATAACTGCATTAAGATTTCACTTAACAAACTTGATTCATTGAGAAACTGCTGTTGTTGCTGCCAATCAAGTTGATAAATATCTTGAATATCATCGACCCTAGGTACTAAAACAAACCACGGATAATTACTATCATTCATTAGTAATAGTGTTGACAGTGGTAACTCAAGTAACTCAATGGTGTCACGTTGTAATAGCGCATGAAGTTGAAATGTATTAGACATATAGACTCTCTTAACGTTTATTTTTACGACCGCGACCGCGGGCAGTTTTCTTAGCTTCTCTAGCCGCTACTTTTTTAGCCTCAAGTTCGATAAAATGTAGTGTTTCAATTTCTATCATATCAGGTGTTTCAAAAGTAATGCCACCCAGAGTATTATCACGTATCTCATTGATTAATATTGCTGCGGCTTTATGATAATCAATACGACCACCTGATTTAACACAGCCGCGTCTACGACCTATTTCTTCAAGTAACTCTACTTCGGTTTGTGGCGTATCGTCAAATTGATAACGTTCTTTTAATCGTTGCGGGTAATGCGCTAATAAATATTCACCAGCAAACGAGGCAATATCTTCATGGTCGAAGGCGGTATCTTTAACTGCGCTGGTAATCGCTAATCGATAACCACTGTTTTCATTAACAATTTTTGGCCACAACATACCTGGGGTATCATATAAGTAAAGACCTTCGTCTAAACGAATTCGCTGCTGACCTTTAGTCACAGCAGGCTCATTACCGACTTTAGCTTTTGCTTTTCCAACAAGAGTATTTAATAAGGTAGATTTACCTACGTTAGGGATACCCATGATAACAACGTTGATCTGTTTACCCGTTTCATTTTTACTGGGTACTAATTTACGAATAAGACTAGGGAGTGTCTTCGCTACAGAAGGGTTATCTGTGGTTAGAGCAATTGCTTTGACATTTTTTTGAGACTCTAAATATTCTAGCCAAATTTTTGTTTTAGCAGGATCGGCAAGATCTGACTTATTGAGAATTTTAATAAGGGGGATATCACCTCTGATCTCAGTGATCATCGGATTTTCACTGCTAAACGGCAATCTAGCGTCACACACTTCTATGACCACATCTATTTGTGGAAGAATTTCTTTTATTTCTTTTTGGGCTTTATGCATATGCCCAGGGAACCAATTAATAGCCATAACAACACTAAGTAATTTATTAATGTGTAGATTTTAGCAAGTTACGCATTGATACACACGTTACATTGAAAATAAATATGATATTACAAGCATCGCCAGTTATAAGATAAGCTTTTGAGCTGAAAGATATGAAATTTAACATGCGTTAGTAGCAAGTTTACAAAGACTTAAATACAAAAACGTTTCGTTTATAACAAGCATGCTTATTAAAAGCCAGACTACCTTGTTATCAGTGCATGCTAGTTAGCGAATTTTGTTTTTTTTGAACGCCAGAAAGCAAAAAACCCGACTCTTTCGAATCGGGTTTCTGACGTGTAGGGATATACTAATGTCGCGTTGCCAAGGATGGCAAAGAGCGAACTAATTGGAAGCGGAGGATGTCCTAGGCTCACATGGGCATGTCGAACATAAGTCACACTACCCTTGTTATTAATCCATGCTAGCTATGGGTTTGGTCTTTTTTAAACGTCAGAAAGCAAAAAACCCGACTCTTTCGAATCGGGTTTCTCTAAATAGAAGCCTAGCAATGTCCTACTCTCACATGGGAACTCCCACACTACCATCGGCGCTACTGCGTTTCACTTCTGAGTTCGGAATGGGATCAGGTGGTGCCACAGTGCTATT
>NZ_JACGWC010000116.1:0-358 GCF_014077545.1 Colwellia sp. BRX10-1 | reverse complement strand
ATGCGGGTATTGCGCCTGTAATTGAACGTAGCGGTAAGAAAATGTGGACACATTGGCGGTACAGTTGCCCTACTTTTTTAAGGCAAACTTTTGTGGAGTGGGCTGGGTTTTCAATACGCTATTCATTTTGGGCTAAGGCTTATTACGACCAACAGAAAAGCAAAGGAAAACCACATAACAGCATAATCAGATCGTTAGCTTTTAAGTGGATTAGGATAGTATTTAGGTGCTGGAAAACGAAGACGCCCTACAACGAATCAAAATATTTAGAAGCATTAAAACGAAGAGGATCACCACTGTTAAAATTTGCAATAAATAGCTAAATTTTACTAGTTGTCCACCTCAGGGCGTGTTGTTA
>NZ_JACGWC010000045.1:0-9682 GCF_014077545.1 Colwellia sp. BRX10-1 | reverse complement strand
TTTCGATGTTGGAAAACTAAAGAGCCATACAATGAAGCCAAGTATTTAAAAGCATTGAGCGATAGGAATTCCCCATTACTTTTTAAAGAAAAAGCTTGTTAAAGGTCTCAGGGCGTAGAGCGGACATTAGAATCAATAGATTATTGAGCTACCTTCATATTGATAGTCACACCCCATTGCGGTCATTCACATAATTACTTTGGTATGACTACACAGTGCACCTTTGATTATATTTACTATGAGTTTTTTGAGTGATGTAACTAAATGATAAATTTATTATTTGATAAACTTCAATATTTTTACAACACTCGGTAGGACAAGGTAAGAAGTTATCGGCACAATAATGGCCAGTAAGATCATCAGCCTTAGTAACTCACTTTCAGGCAAGTAAGGAACTAACCATTTAGGCAGAAAATAAACCATAGGTAATAAAGATAAATACGTTGCTAGAGCCATGACATGCTTATTAGGTGTATATGAAATCATTTAACTCTCCTTTTAATGAAAAATCATGCCGTAATGATCGTTATTAATATTCATGCATTACGGCATCTAAATCGCTAGTGTAATTTCGAAAGAATTTCTTCAAACAATACTTGCATAAGTTTACCGCCGTTCTCTGAACTCCAGTCTTGTGCTAATTCGGCAATTAACTGGTTTGTCGAGGTAAGGGTCACGCCATGGCTTTCCATTCTTCTTAATGCGGTTTCATCTGCAAGTGTTGTTGGTGAGCCAGAGCCATCAACAACAACTTGTACATTATATCCTTTGCTAATTGCTGTAATTGCTGGATAAACCACACAAACATCGGTCGTGATACCTGCAATGATAATGTTTTTTCGGCCCGCAGCATCAACTGCTGCGGCAAAGTTTTCATCTTTCATGCTGTCAACAACACCACCTCGAAGGACGCGCTTTTCGTAAGCTTCAGGCACTGCTTGAATTAACTCATCAAAAAGTGGACCTTGTGCTTGATCTTCCATGCTAGAGGTTAGAATTAGTGGCATGCCTGTTTCTTTGGCTGCGCGAGCTAAGGCAACGGTATTCTTTTTAATTTCATCTAGTTCTAGTGAGCCAACCCAGCCCATAGTGCCTACTTGATGATCTATAAGTAACATCACTGAGTTTTCCGGTGTAAAAGTTGTAGTATTCATAATTGACCTCTCATTTAAGAAATTTGGCTAATGCCATGTGTATTCAGTTGCTGTATTTTTTGTACACCTGCGATTAAATTGGTTCTGTTGCTATGAACAGATGCGCCGTTGCTAATAATGTCTTGGTTAAGTGGCGCACTTAAAACCAATAAAAATTCTGCATCTTGTGCTGAAGTATTAACAGCCAAAGCCTCAATTCCTTTTTCAAAGATGCCCAGTTCGCCAGCCGATAATTGCACACCTCCTGTATCAATCGAGCCATGGCGAACATAAATAAATGCCGTGGTTTGAGCTTCATGATTTAAATGCTGCCACTTACTTCCAGCGTCAAGATTTACATGAAGATAAGTCATATCTACTGGAGGTTGTGCTGCGCTTTTTTTGCCTTGAAATTGGCCGATAACCACTTTGGTTTTTGAACCTTCGGCTTCAACAATCGGTATGTCTTGCTGTTGTAAAGTTGAATAGGTAACCGACCCCATTTCTTGACCATTTTCAGGTAAAACCACCCAAAGTTGGAATGCATCAGCAACGTGCTTATCGGGATATACCGTCTCTTTATGCAAAACTCCTGCACCCGCCGACATAATCTGCACACCGCCTGCTTTAAGCATACCTGAGTGACCACCTGTATCTTCATGGCCAATATCACCTGTTTGTGGATAGCTTATTGTGGCAACACCAGAGTGCCCATGAAAATCAAACCCTGCTGTACCTTCTACGTGTGGAATATAAAAGTGATCCCATAGAACAAAAGGATTGAGCTCTGCAACATTTGCAGAATTCACAAAACTACTTACTGGACCACGCTTATTGCCGTTTCTGATTTCTTGAATTTGTCTTGTCATCATCTTAATTCCTATATCAATTGCTATTGATAAATATTAATACAAGACCTATTATTTGATTAGATGGCTTATTTGGTTTTTTTAATCCCATATTTAAGGGTAATAGAATGGATCTTAATGATATTAAGGTATTCATTAGTGTTGTAGAGGCTGGTAGTTTTGCTGGAGCAAGTAAAAATTTAAGCATGCCCTCTACTACGGTTAGCCGTAAAGTTGTGCAATTAGAAGCGAGTCTTGGTGTAAAGCTACTACATAGAAGTACGCGGAAACTTTCAATGACCGAAGAAGGACGTCATTATTTTCATTTATGCCAACAACACCTAATTGCTCTTGAAGAAGCTAATGACGCAGTGATGCAGGCACAATCAAAGCCAACAGGAAATATTCGTATCTCATCGCCTTTTGATTTTGCCATGCAATATGCGCAACCTTGGATAACGGAGTTTTTAAAAGAATATCCTGAAATTAGTATTGAGTTAGATACCTCTGATAGTTATGTCAACATGATTGAAAATCGCATTGATGTGGCATTTCGTTCAGGTCAGCTACAAGATTCTTCATTAATAGCAAGAAGAATAGGCCCTAAGCATAGTGTATGTTGTGCGAGTCCAAATTTTTTAGAAACGATAAGTAGAGTAAAGCACCCTGATGACCTTACTGAGTTAAACTGTCTTATCATGGGGAAGTCATTGTCGCAAAACAATTGGCAATTCATAAAAAATAAAAAGCAGTATCAAACAAGAGTTTCAGGAAGGTATACAACTACTAGCATGCATTTAATTATAGATTCCGCTCTTAATGGGCTAGGAATCGCCTATGTGCCGATTGCATTAGTCAAAAACCACCTGGAATCTGGGCGATTGGTGCAGGTTTTGACAGATTATGACACCCCAAAATCGAATATCTTTTTGATTTATCAATCTCATAAATACATGACAAAATCCATTAGGCTTTTTATTGATCATGTTATTGACAAAGTTTCACCTAATGCACCTTGGATGGTTTAAGTCAGGAGGGGAAATAATTAATATCTGCTAAAGCTCAGTTGCCATATAGAAATCAAGTGCCAACAACAGCAATATGCTGTCTGACAAGCGAGCATAAAATCTCGGTGATATTACCCAAAATATGATCATGGTTTCACAAAAGCTAATGTCAGCTATTGGCTATCAGTTGCCCTAAAGAATAAACAGGAGTTAACATCAACAATGCCGACTTTCCTGACTGTAATATTAAATATAATCATAATAAGAAACAGACAGTTCGTGTTTGAATAGATCAGATAAGGCGTCTTTTTTGTTGCAGAAAACTTTATAAAGCATCTAATGAAAACATACCAACAGAATCTACTTTTAGTCAAAGCATCAACAGATAAACAACGTTACCAGCAGGCGTGCCTGAGCGCTTATAAAACTTAGCTTGAGGTCACATTATATTAAAGCCAGTACGCTTCAATGTTGAATTGAAAGTATTGCCAATATTAAGGTTTGTTTGTTCAAATAGATCAGCCGTTAGTGATGATAAGTTTAAGATGTTTGTGGCAGAATTCACTCGATGTCTCTTTTGGCTTTTTACGTTGTCTAGTTAACAAGTATTTACCACATTGAGACATCACTTATTTAAAATCATCGTCTTATTATCATTGTTTTATTATATTTGAATCCCGAAACTTGAGTTGATTTTATACAAAAATGTTTAGTTGTTATTTTAAACTTATCATACGACCTTTTTACGTTGCTCTGCTAATCCCATGGCGAGTATAAAAGGGTTTTCCTTTTGCTGCGCTATAAAATTAGCTTTGCTTTGTAAATTAAGCCAATGATGGCTGATCAAACTCTGCGCTACTGCGCCACCTAAGGTAGCACCTGGGCCCAGAATAATAAGCTTATCGGGCGCAAACTCTTTAATGGCTACCTCTATCGCTTTTGAAAAGTTATAAGGTTCTACCACTTGTGTATTAAGCGTGTAGTTATGTAATTGCTCAACATCGCAACTATAAGGTTGCCACACTTGCCCTAAGCCATCAATTAACGGTATTTCAGGGGCATTAAACAGTTGTGCTGGCAATAGTTCCACCGCCCGCTTTGAAACATCACTTAGCAGCGGTGTATGAAAAGCAGCATGGTTAAATAAATTCATTGGATAACGATCTTGCACCACAGGCAGTAACGCTTCTAACGCTTTCAAACCGGCCTTGTTACCACCAAATACTATATAACCACCTAAATTAATCGAGACATAAACTTCACATTCACTTTGTTGATTTGCTTGTGCTAACCATTGCATAACCTTGTGTTCTTGCTCTCGCTCAATATTCCACTCATCGTTAATGATTGGATATATCATTTGTCCGCCAATCACACCTTTTGTCATCATCGAGCCCATGGTATTAATTAGCTTAATAGCTTGTTTGGGCTTTAATGCGCCAGCAACCGCTAATGCTATATACCAACCCATGGAGTTGCCAGTAACCGCGACAATGTCGAACTCGTCTTTATTAATGGCTTGATAATCTGATAACGCACAAGCATAAATAAGTGCCGAAGCATTTTCACCAGCTGTATGGGTACGCATGCTGTAATTTTCCATACCATCAAGTTCAGAAACTTTCATTTGCCCTTGGCTGTCGCGAAAATCATCAATTAGAGAAACTATTTCGGTTTTATCGCTATGCAAACGCTGTAAATATCCTAGTTCTTCTTTATTGTAGGTACCTCGGCCAGGGCAAATAACTACCGCTCTTTGCTTTTTCTTATTCATGGCTTTTACTGGTGCTTTATCGGTATTTTTTATTGACGAACTCATTGGCAAATCTCCTTCGCAGCATCGACAATATTCTTAACCGATGGTAATACCTCATAGGCTGCAGCGCCTAGAGGAATAAAGCTATCACTGGCGGTAACGCGTTTTATTTTAGGACATTCACTTGTTTTCTCATGAATTAAAGTCACTAGCGCTTCACTAATTGAGCCCGTTTGACGACATTCATCAACAATAAGCACATGCTCACAATCATTCACTTGCGCCAAAATACCTTTTTCATCTAATGGTGCTAACCAACGTAAATCAACAACACGTGCATCAATACCCTGCTCTGCTAATTTTGCTTGTGCTTGGCACGATAAATAATTGCCATTGCCATACGTTAAAATACACAGTTGTTTACCTGAGCCAGCAACCTTAACGCCTAAATCGATACTGCTGTCTGCCAATTCAGGAGGCAGATACTCAAAGGTCCATAAACCATCACCTTCTTGGTGTAGGTCTTTCGCCATGTACAATGCTATTGGCTCTAAAAATATCACCATACGTTGTTGCTCTTGCGCTAAACGCACACTAGCGCGCATCATTTCAACTGCATCGGCACCATTTGACGGACAAGCGATGATTAATCCTGGAATATCGCGAAAAACGGCAAAAGAGTTATCATTATGAAAATGACCACCAAAACCTTTTTGGTAGGCCAAACCCGCAATGCGGATCACCATGGGATTAGTAAATTGCCCATTTGAGAAAAACGGTAATGTCGCCGCTTCGCCACGAATTTGATCTTCAGCGTTGTGCACATAAGCTAAAAATTGAATTTCAGGGATAGGTAAAAAACCGTTGTGCGCCAAACCAATAGCGGTACCTAAAATCGTTTGCTCATCTAACAAGGTATTAATCACCCGGCTTTTGCCAAAACGTTCACATAACTTTGCCGTAACGTTATAAACGCCGCCTTTTTTGCCAATATCTTCACCGCACATAACAATACTGGGATATTCAGCCATCAAGTCCATCAATGCCCAGTTAATCAATTTTGCTAAATGCTGTTTTTTAGGTAGGTTATGTTTCTCATGTTTAAAAATTTCTGCGCGAGTTTTATCGCTAACTAACACCGAGCTTCGTGCTTTAGTAACGTTAGGTATAATGCTTGCCATTACGGCATTAGCACTGGTCAGTTTTTCCTTGCTAGCGGCATTTTCAGCAATAACCTCAATGCGCTTTTCAACGTCTTGATAAATATCGATTAGCTCTTCAGTCGTTAAAATATTGTTTTCTAAGATAATGCGCGCGGTGTGTAATAAAGGATCTTGAAACTCTGTTGCCGTAATGTCAGCCATATCACGGTAAACAAACTCAGCATCAGAGCCCGCATGCCCCAAAATACGCACAGTGCGGATATGTAAAAACACGGGTTTACGCAATTCTCGAGCAATTCGCTCTGCTTCTTTTGCGGTTTTATAGGTATCTAAAATATTTAAGCCATCACAATAGAGGTAAGTTAAGCCGGCTCTATTTTCATAATTAGCGGCGATCCAGCCTTCCGGTGTAGCCGTTGAAATACCAATACCATTATCTTCACAGACAAAAACAATTGGCATAGGTATAGACTGATAAGCTGCCCAAGCTGTGCTGTTAATTGCCCCTTGTGTAGTGGAGTGATTCGATGAAGCATCACCAAAGTTACAAATAATGACGCCATCGTCTGGGATCTCACCTTTATGCGCTAAACGTTTTGCTAACGGAATGCTATATGCAGCGCCCATCGCTTTAGGCAAATGCGACGCTATGGTACTTGTTTGTGGTGGAATAGAGAGCGCTTTACTACCAAGCACTTTATGACGACCGCCAGAGATAGGGTCATCTTTTGATGCAGCAAATGACAATAGCATGTCATATAAAATCGTTTGTCCTGGTACTTGCTTACTTCGCTGAATAACAAACGCACCGCTGCGATAATGCAAAAATGCCATATCTGTCGGACGAAATGCCTTAGCATAAGCAGCATTACCCTCATGACCTGAGCTACCAATAGTATAAAAACTTTGACCTTTTTTCTGCATCACACGTGATTGCAAATCAAGGTGGCGACTCATTACTTGGGTTTCAAATAGATCAATAACTTCAGCTGAACTTAATCCAACATCACTAGGAGTTAAAGCACAAGTTGATTCAGGCAAAGTTTGGGCGCGAACAAAGTTAATAAAGTTTTCTTTCACCAGCTGATTACGATCAGACATGATATCTCCACGGGGAATTATTATTATTATTATTATTATTATGGTTTAAAACTAATGCTATAGGGCTACATAAAGCATCAAAAAAAGCATAAATAAAAGGCGTATCAAATACGCCTTATTCAGTGTTTTAGTAAAATGCTTGTAAACCAGTTTGTGCTCTACCTAGTATCAGGGCATGCACATCATGTGTACCCTCATAAGTATTAACCGCTTCAAGGTTCATCATATGACGAATAATATGAAACTCATCAGCAATACCGTTACCACCGTGCATATCACGAGCCATGCGAGCAATTTCTAATGCTTTACCACATGAATTACGTTTGATCAGCGATATAGCTTCTGGTGCTAATTGATCCGAATCCATTAAACGACCCACTTGTAAGCAAGCTAATAATCCCGTGGTGATATCGGTTTGCATATCGGCTAATTTTTTCTGAATTAACTGTGTTGCCGCCAAAGGACGACCAAATTGTTCACGGTCTAGTGTGTATTGACGAGCACCATGCCAACAAAATTCTGCAGCGCCTAAAGCGCCCCAAGCAATGCCATAGCGTGCTTTGTTCAAACAACCAAATGGGCCTGATAAACCTTTAACATTTGGTAAAATATTATCGCTAGGTACAAAAACATTATCCATAACGATTTCACCGGTAATGGATGCTCGTAATGAAAATTTACCTTCAATTTTTGGTGCACTTAAACCTTCCATGCCTTTTTCTAAAACAAAACCACGAATCACTCCATCAAGTTTGGCCCAAACCACAAAAATATCTGCCACGGGAGAGTTCGTGATCCACATTTTATTACCCGTAATGCGATAACCGCCATCAACCGCAGTAGCATGTGTAGTTAAGCTACCCGGATCTGAGCCTGAATTAGGCTCAGTTAAACCAAAACAACCAATGTATTCACCAGACGCTAGTTTAGGTAAATATTTCATCCGTTGCTCTTCACTACCATAAGCATAGATTGGATGCATAACTAAAGATGATTGCACGCTCATCGCACTGCGATAACCACTATCTACACGCTCAACTTCTCGTGCAACTAAGCCGTAAGTAACATAATTCACGCCTGCACAGCCATATTTTTCAGGTAATGTAGCGCCTAATAAGCCCAGTGCACCTAGTTCGCGCATAATTTCAACATCAAACACTTCATTTCGGTTAGCCATTAATATTCTTGGCATTAGTTTTTCTTGGCAATATTGATGCGCACTGTCACGGATCATTCGCTCCTCTTCAGACAATAAAGATTCCAATAAAAGTGGATCTTGCCATTTAAATGAGGGACGGTTTGCACTGCTTGAATGAGACATGAAATTACCTGTTAAGCTGAGAAATAATTAAGTGCAAAAATAATAAGCAAATACTAGCCAAAGTTAAAACATTATTTTCCTTTAACTGATATAGTTTAAAGCTATACCTAGGTTGGCTAAGTTTATTATGGATTTAAAATCACTCAATTATTTTATTTCAGTCTATGAGTTAAAAAGTTTTAGTGCTGCTGCAAAAGCGTGTTTTATTGCCCAGCCTTCAATATCTGCAGCAATAGCACAACTTGAACAACAACTGAAAGTAAAACTTTTTATTCGCCATGCACGTGGTGTAACGCCTTCAGAGCAAGGTAAAAAACTATTTCCATTGGCCAAACAGCTGTTAGGGCAAGCAGGTGCAATAAAAAACGTTTTTTCAGAAAAAACCCATAAGCAACCTTTTAACTTAGGCGTTACCCGCGGCTTAGGTGTTGAACGTATGAGCTTATTATTAAAAGAATTCACTTCAGCAAACCCTTCTGTCGAACTGACTTTAGTGCCACATACTGAAAATGTTGATGCACGTATTATTCTAAAAGATGAATTACAGGAAAATGAGCAGTATATAGACATGTGGCATGAAGATTATTTACTTGCCGTTCCTTATGACCATATATTTGCCCTTGAAGATACCGTCACAATTCAACAGTTAGATGGCTTACCTTTTATTCAGCGAATGCCTTGCAGTGCTTGGGATCATCTACAAGACACTTTAGCGATCGCCGGTATTAGTCTCGACGTACGAGCAAAAATCACTACCATAGATTATGCACTTGGCTTGGTACATGCTGGTTTAGGCTGCGCATTCTTACCCGCACACAGTGAAATTATTAAACGCAGTGACGTGGTCTTTAGGCCAATAGTCGGCTTACAACTCACACGAGAAATTGTATTGGCATACACAACATCGTCAAAAGCCATCAATAACTTAAAGCGTTTAGCTCATAAACATGCCCATTAGACATTACTGATAACGGAGCATATCCCTCTGTTTTTCTAGATAGCTCATTGAACAGCGCGCCATATAAGCTAAAGTTTTGGGTAACTTTCTAACAAAGTAATGAAAATTTTCCATCTAATCAGCTATGTCTTAACAGACTAAGAATATTAGCATTAGTTAAAACTGATTAAAAAAATCTAACTAAATTAATTTTGATCATCGTCGCTATTGCCACAAAGAAGACATTAGCACTAAAAGGCTAAAGTTAATTTCGGATTAGTTTTTGTATCGATAACGCCCTACTAAGCGGCGATAAATTGTTGGCTAAAATTGCGAGGAACGAAGCTAGCCAACTGTTTAGCGTCCGTCTTGAGTAGCTTGTTAGGCAAATTATTCACCCATATTGATTTTAAAGC
>NZ_JACGWC010000057.1:0-2497 GCF_014077545.1 Colwellia sp. BRX10-1 | reverse complement strand
AAGTTGCTCGTGCAGTAATAAATAATTTGCATATAACAAGCAATTCAACTGGGACAAAAAACAGTTGGCTGTTTTCGTTCCTCAACATTTTAGCCAACAATTTTTTGCCCGTTAATTGGGCGTTAGCCATATGGTGTTTTAATGAAAATTTGTGTAATGACTGTACTTCTGTTTTTATCATCAGTGATAACGGCAAATACACTGCAAGATAATATTCTTGGGCATTGGGTGTGTGAGCCATATAAGAAGTATTTAACTGATACAGTATATTTCAATGTCGAAATAGATAGTTATTTTTATGACGATGGTACAGGGTTCGATATTCAGACTTGGAAATATAGTGTTGAAGAAGAGCAAATTTGGTTTTCACTTAAATTAACTGGTCCATGGAAACTAAAAGATGGAGTGCTAATTGAAACCACTAATGAAGAAAGTATTTTAGACACCTCCGATAGAATAAAAGAATTACCAAACTTTAATGTTAAGGAAGTGTTTAAGTCACTTAATGACACTGTCTATCCCTTAAATAGTAAATCAGAAATTTTAACACTTTCTAAATCTGCGTTTATATCAAAAAAATTAAGTGATGGAGAAATTGTCAGTTGTGTACGTGGTTCAAATAATGGCTAACAAGCCATTCAAGCAGGACAAATAACAGTTGGCTATTTGCTCCTTCGTCGCCTATTTTAGCCAACCATTATTTGCCTCTTAATGGGGCGTTATATTGCTAGTTAAGTTTAGTAGTTTTATCATCGTCAATATCCATTATTCTAAAGGGAATTACATTATGGAAGATTTAGGATTTATGTTTGGAATTATTGGTATGTCAATGGGCGTTCCTGCTTTTGTCTTTGCCACGATTTCAATGAGTAAAATAGATAAACTTGAAAAAAGGTTAAAAAGAATTAGATGTTTTAAATCAAGATTTTAAATCAAGATTTTAAATCAAGTTGATTCTGATTTAATTACTCTGTTGTTGGTGTGATCGGAATATAACAAGGCATTCAAACGGACAAATAACAGTTGGCTGTCGTTCGTGCCTCACTATTTTAGCCAACTATTATTTGCCGCTTAATGTGGCGTTATACGGTTTAAGAAATTTGTGCATAATTGCTAATTGAGTAACTTTAAATTACATTGGTTTTTACTATGGAGGGTTAATCATGAAAAACGTTAAATTTATTTATCTATATTTCTTATCTGGTGTTTTATTCCTTATTTTATCCGGTGCTTATTATTCAACTGAGAATAGTAATCTTACTCCTGTTTTTGCAAGTATTGGCTTCGTTATTATTTCTATCAGCTTTGTCCTTTTAAGTCGCAATAAAAGTTGTAAATCCAAAAATAACAATTCAGAGTAAAACCGTATAACAAGCCATTCAAGCAGGACAAATAACAGCTGGCTATTTGCTCCTTCGTCGCTTATTTTAGCCAACTATTATTTGCCTCTTAATGGGGCGTTATGTGTACTAAATGAATCCTCATATTTATCAATATCTATCAGAACTTTTATCGCACTATGAACATCTCAATATAGATGAAATAGCTTCATTCGAATATAAAAAAATTGGTCAAGTTACAATCAGTGGTAAAAAATATCAAGCTTCTATATTTGGCGAATCTATTTATAATAATGAGGCTATTCTTATAGGTGAACTTAAAACTTCACATTTATTTGGGTTATGGGGCACAACTGAATGTATAGGCACATACTTTGATATTAATGGTAATAAATCTACTGTTGATGCATATTGGATTATGCACGAGGTTGGTTATCCATAGTACACATAACAAGACGTTCAAACGGACAAAAAACAGTTGGCTGTTTCACTCCGTTCACAATTTTAGCCAACAATTTTTTGCCGCTTAACTTGGCGTTATATTTTTCACAAGGATAGGAGTCAATCATGACTATAGTGCACAAAAATATTATTTCATTTTTACTCGGCAGTTCATTTGCTTACCTGTTTGTTTGGTTAATTGGTTTTGTTTCTGCAATGCCAGTCCCAGAATTTCTTCAAGCGTATAGTGAGTTTGTGGTCTCATATTATTCAAATATATTAATTGTCATCTTTTCGGCAGTTTTGTCATTAATTATTATGTTTGTGGTACGTAAAGCATTCATATTATTTACTAAGAAAAATTTATTTTACTTTACTCTGCCAATAGTTTTATTCTTAACTTATCTTTTGGTATTTTTAAGTTTTGCAGTAGTTCCGTTAATGTACGCAGCAATACCAACACTTTTAATAGCGGCACTAATTTCTAACGACGCACAAAAAATATAACAAGCTATTCAAGTGGGACAAATTACAGTTGGCTGGTTCCGCTTCGCTTCACATTTTAGCCAACTACAATTTTCCCCTTAATAGGGCGTTATATTCACTAAGTTAGCAGAAAGCTATGAATCAATATTTTGAAGAACACTTTTCAGGATTAAAATTACAAAAACCTCTTTTTTATAATTGGCCTATCGGCTTAAGGTTTGAGATTGGAC
>NZ_JACGWC010000064.1:0-1533 GCF_014077545.1 Colwellia sp. BRX10-1 | reverse complement strand
ACGAAGACGCCCTACAACGAATCAAAATATTTAGAAGCATTAAAACGAAGAGGATCACCACTGTTAAAATTTGCAATAAATAGCTAAATTTTACTAGTTGTCCACCTCAGGGCGTGTTGTTATGTGTAAAGTGCTGAGACAACGACTATAAAAAACTAAGTAGCAATAGTAAACCTATAATTGCTGCACCAAATAATAAGTACTTACCAAAGCTAGAATTGTCTTCAAGAGTTTCTTGATGCTGTTCTTTTAATTGGGCTAGTTCTGATTCATTAAGGTCGGAACAATGAATACATTTATCTAATGATTCTGGGGAATAAAGTTCACATCTATCGCAGCGCTTTTGTTTTGGCTGCTTAGCTCTCCATGCTGCACTCATACCAATTGACATGACAACTTCCTTTTACACATAACGCCCTGTTAACAGGCAATAAAATAGTTGGCTAAAATTAGCGACGAAGGAGCAAAAGCCAACTGTTTTTTGTCCTTGTTTAACAGCTTGTTATATTTATTTTTTAGGTCTACGACCACCACTTTTAAGACATGCCTTCATCGAAGGATATGAAGTGAATTTTTTAGTTCTAGAATAATACGTACTGCCTTTTTTATGACAGATACTACTTTTGCTTTTTTTAACTACTGGCTCAGTAGCCTGTGCGGGTAAACTTAATGTAAACAGACTTATTAATATTAAAACAGCAATTGAAATACTAACTCTCACTTGATACTCCTGATAAATATAACGCCACGTTAAGCGGCAAAAAATTGTTGGCTAAAATTGTGAACGGAGTGAAACAGCCAACTGTTTTTTGTCCGTTTGAACGTCTTGTTATGTTTCGTTTTCATCCTCAATATCATCGCCTATAAGGGCTATCAATGCAGGTCGCACTACTGACAATATAAGAACAATTATAATCAAAGCCCCCATTCCTAGCTTAAAAGTTTTTAAAAACAAAGGTTGTTCAAATAACGGTCTATTAGATTTTTTATCTATCTCTTTTTCTTTCAGCGTAGCCTCTAAAGAACTACACGCCTCATTACTATTCATCATTTCCTTTATGTCGGGATACTCAACGACATAACCAAATTTTGCTAGAGCTAATCTTGCTCTATCCATATCTGCGTCATTCACAAGGATCATTTTGTTTGCAAGATTTGATGTATAAGGGATTTCTGAAACTTCAAGTATATCTATAATTTTAACAGCATCAACAACAAGAATATTTTGAATTAGTGGTCGTCGTTCTGGCTCGTTTGTCCACATAATTACAAATATAGCCATACTTAAGCAGATTATTAGCACAATGATTATTTGAATTTGCTTCAATTGTTCTTCTGAGATAGGTATATTTTTCAAGCTGTACTACTTCCTTATAGATAAATTAAATGCCATTGTAATATAGAAACATAACAGTTTATTATGGAGACTTCTCAGTAATGTCCGTCCCATAAATATTATTTAATTGACATTAATATCCCATAATTTCATAGCTTTAGGAAATACAAATTTTATATTTTTGTCAGAACTTGGAT
>NZ_JACGWC010000114.1:0-360 GCF_014077545.1 Colwellia sp. BRX10-1 | reverse complement strand
GGCGTTATATGCAAAGGATATGTATGAGAACATCCATTTTTTTAGTCGCCTTATTACTAAGTAGTTGTTCAGGTAAACAGGTTGGGCACATCTTCTTCGAGGGGATTACAAATAGTGATCTTGGCTACAATGCGGCTTCTTGTAATCAAATTAAAAGTAGTTGTGACGTGGCTAATAGTAACAATCCTGAATCCTATCGTAATTATACTCAATGGAAAAATGACAATAACGATATAAGTTGCTCGTGCAGTAATAAATAATTTGCATATAACAAGCAATTCAACTGGGACAAAAAACAGTTGGCTGTTTTCGTTCCTCAACATTTTAGCCAACAATTTTTTGCCCGTTAATTGGGCGTTA
>NZ_JACGWC010000087.1:0-727 GCF_014077545.1 Colwellia sp. BRX10-1 | reverse complement strand
CTGATGTGAAGTCTTGACAGTATATTTGCGGTTTTGTTATCGATAGCGCCTCGTTTGTCTGCTCTTATTACGCGACCTGTTTCATCTACAAGGGTTAAATAGTCCTTCAAGCTAAAGCGGATACCGGAGGTTTTCTCTTGCTGTTCATGGCCCGTAAAAGGTAATAACGTTGTCGGTTGCTCTCCGATAATGGCTGCTTTGATACGCAGTTGAATACTGGTAAAATTCGATTGCTCAGGTGTTGGAGCAATGCCCGCACGCACTGGATTTAAATCTACATAAGCCATACAAGCAAGTAATGCCCCTTCATCGAGCAGGGCTTGTGATTTAAAGCGTCCTTCCCAAAAGTGCCCTGTGCATTTATCTTCTTTATTGGCTTGTCGAGAAAATTACTATGCCACCCATAATAATGCTACGCAATAATAATGCTCTGAAACACTGCTATCCATTGGCCAACAACAATGCATGTACTTCATCTTATAAGCCTTTGTATATCGATTTTTATAGATGTTGATTAAATGAGTGAATTTCAGGCAAGCTTTACTTCTCCCCCAAGGTAGCCGTATTTTTCTTGCTGTCTTAGTGCTGCCTTTGAATGTAGTTATGTTTACGCGCTATTCAAACAAGCTTGGGCATTTGCTTTACCGTGTGCGCGCTTTAACCCCACGTGCTCAGTAAATTCACACAAATGCTCTGCGGTGCCGACTGCGCCAGTGAATATACCTTC
>NZ_JACGWC010000043.1:0-14413 GCF_014077545.1 Colwellia sp. BRX10-1 | reverse complement strand
TACATCGAAAGTAAAGCGGTAACCATCGAAATGATATCGTATCAATATTCGTATGAAATAGGCACATGATCTGAACATCCTAATTATAGGTTTATTCAGACTTAAAGGACTATATTCGTATCTTTGCCGTCGTTAGGCATTAATTGAGCCTTAGGGCAACTGCTAGCCAATTGCGGACATTAGCTTTTGAGTTAAAAATGGCAGATCAGGGGTCGTAAAGTTATCGTTTTTATATAAAAACTTACATCCATTCACAATTGAGATTGTGCCTAAAATTTTTGCACTGAATTAGATTTCAAATCCCCAAAGCTGACATTGAATCACGTAAGTTTTAAATAAATTTAGATTAAACACTCTATGGCGCAATCGCCCCCGAAGTGAGACAGAGAGGAACCTAGCCAACGTTAGAAGTTCTTGCTGAAAGGCTTGTATATTGCATTTTATTTCAAGATAATTAAAGACTAGATGTACTAGAGTAACTAAACATGGGGTGATTTCTTTAACGATACAATAGTGAGAAGTCTTAGTTAACGAATTTACCATAGAGTTTATTTCGTATTGGCCGTTTAACTTAATAAATAACTCCGCTAGCTTTCATTTTTTTGATTTTGCTAAAAGGAATATAATCGGGTATTAACTCAAAATAATTATTGTTATTTAAATCTTCGTATTTAATGCGATTTACTACTGAATGTTTTCATTGATAGAAAACCCTTCCATAAACTATAGCCACATTATTACCAGTAACACTTACCACTTTAGCTAATCTATATTTTTGTTTACTTTCTAAATTATCACCGAGTAATCTCATGTCTAAAAAATAAATATCATTAATTTGCGGTGTTAAAATTAGAATCGAAGCTTCAATTTGTTGCGCATTATGAAAAGCATATTTTTCATATCCAAAATAAGCAATCACAAATAAACAAGCCAATAACACAAGTTTATTTAACGTGATTGATAACTTTGACTTTAGATATTCTGATTCAAAAGTATCTGGCACTTTAATTAATCCTTTTAAAGTTAAAAATATCAGCTCGGGCTGTTAAGGGGAAAATTGTAGTTGGCTAAAATTTCGAGGAACGAGCGCTAGCCAACTATATTTTCCCGATTGAGCGATTGTTATAAACTAATCGCTCTAGAGTAATAAACCTGAACTTACCTCAATGAAATAACTATTCATCACGTAAGATAAGTGAAGGTCTATTACTGGCAGTTTTAAAGGCAAGGCTCGCTACGGTTAACCATGTAATCACCGTAATAAAAGCAGCACCAATTAAGTACACCCAAACTGTTTGTTCGATACGCTCATTAAAGTTAGCTAGCCAATCGCCTATCAGCCAATAACTCAGTGGATAGGCGATAACAATACTTATAACGACCAATATGAGGAATTCTTTGGCGAGTAAATTTACGATACTTAAACGTGACGAGCCGAGTACTTTACGAATAGCCACTTCTTTTTGACGGCGAAGAGTAGCAAACGACGCTAAACCGAAAGTGCCTAAACAGCTGAGGAAAATGGCCAACAAGCTAAAAAGAGTGACCATTTCTAATGCCCTGTGTTCGTTTATATGGGCGTTGGCGTAATCATCAGCAAGTGTGGTTATTTTTACGTCATTTAAATGTAATTCTTGGCGTATTAGCTGACGAACTTGACTGCGTAGCTTAGCCATATTGGCATTGCTCGCCTTAATTATGATATGTCCTGTGCTAAGGGGGCCGTAAAACCCCAAGTTAAAGGATATTGGCAAAGCTTGTTGCCGAGCCGAGCCAATTTTAACATTTTCGATAACGCCAACCACTTTAGCGGTAAGTTTAGATTCTGTGTCCATCAATGTCAGGCCAATAACTGACTCTGGCGATGGATAACCGGCTAATTCCACCATGCGACGACTGACTAATACTCCTACAGTGCTATTATTATCATCAACCTGGTACCAGTCACCACTGAACTGAGGCGAAAAATCACGACCGGCAAGCAGTGTAAGTCCTAAGGTTTCAACCGCATAATAACCTGTGGCTACGGTAGGTTGAGGGCCAGTTAATGTTTCCCCATTTGGCCAACTTAAATATAAGCCACCTTTAATATCATTGGTTAAGTCGAGACTAGAAAGAGTTACTTGCTCAACCCCTGGGAAATTTCTAATCGCAGTCAATAAGCTGTTATTTTTTTGTGTGTATAAGGCCTCAGAAGGTAGCTCTTTTATCACCAAACGTGATGATTTTTCATAACCAACGGCTAGGCTGTCAATCAAATTAATCTGCTGAGATAAAGAAATCGCGGCAATAATTAAACCGACAGATAAAACGCCCTGTAAACACAAGGTTAGTTTTCTAACAAAAACAGCCGTAGCTCCGCGCACAAAATCACCACTAAGCACACGTTTAGCGCTAAAAGAAGCCATAAATAGCGCTGGATATAAACCTGACAACAAACCCACGGCTAAAATCACAATACTGGTTATTAACAGAAACTCAGAGCCATAAACCAAACTAAGTTCCCTATCGATCATTTGATTAAACGCGGGTAAACTTATTTCCACCATGGCAAAGGCCATTAATGCTGCGAGTGTCACTATCAAAAAAGATTCAGTTAGAAACTGGCCCACTAATTGCCATTTGCTTGCTCCCAAGGCCTTACGAACACCCACTTCTTTAGCACGTTTAGCCGATTGGGCAATATTGAGGTTGATAAAATTGATACTAGCAATCACGATCAACATAACACTCAAAGCAATGCAAATTTGCATTACTGTCGATGATCCACCTTCTTTCATCACAAATGGTCCATTGCTTTTTAAGTGTAAATCTTCCATGTTTATTAAGGTCATGGTTATCGTGCGATTTCCCTCTTGGCCCCATGATTTGTGTAACTTAGTGGTCAATTGTTGCTCAAAACTTGCTATATCGGTATTAGCTAAAAGCTTGTAATAAGCATAACCTTGCCCCTCTTGAATAAACTTAGATGGCATGTGAATCAAACTATCAAACTGAACATGGCTATTCTGTACTAAATCCTTAAAAATAGCTCCGATAGTGTATTGGCCTTGCTGATGTTTTAAGGTGCGACCTACCACTAGAGACTCGCCAAACAAGCGCAATGCTTCTGATTCACTTAATACCAATTGATTCGGTTGTGTTAAGGCCTGCGTGATATCACCGGCGATAATATCTAAGGCAATAAAGTCGAGAATATTAGTGCTTGCGCTATAAAAATTGTTCAGCCGATAATCATTGCCATCCACTTGTACTAGTTTACTCCCTCCTAGATTAAGTCGGCTGAGATCCTCCGACTTTACTAATCTAAATATATCTTCTACCTGACTATGGTTTTTAAATGTTTCGGCATTACTATAACTACTCTGTGAAATTGCCTGTAATCCTATCGAGCTCCAATCAGTATGCGCAAGGTAAACACGTTCACTATCTGGCTGATGTTTGTCATAAGACAATTCATGCTGGGCAAATAATGCCATCAAAATAGCCGCAGCTAATCCGATACTAAAACCGGCAACATTAAGAAAAAAATGTTGTTTGTCTTTTTTAATAGCGCGTAACGCAGTAACAAAATAATTAACGATCATGTTAAGCAACCTCTGATGGCAACAAAATCACTTTCGTTAATAGTTAAGTTGGTGTTACACAATGCACGTAACTCCAGACTTTTAGTGAGTAAAGTACGGCTTAAATTTGGTAGTATGATCATAATAATCCTTTGAAATTCTTGTAAATCTAACGTTGCAAAAAGTGAAGGTTTCTATTTACTCATCACGCAAAATAAGTGAAGGTCTAGTGCTTGCCACTTTAAAGGCGAGGCTAGCCACGGTTAACCAAGTCAGCATTGCTATACAGAGGGCGGAAATTATGTATATCCAAGGCGCTTGTTCGATACGTTCATTAAAATTAGCCAACCAGTCACCTACCAGCCAATGAGTTAATGGAAAAGCGATAAAAATTCCAATGACGACTAGGATCAAAAACTCTTTTGTTAGTAGGTTTACTATGCTCAAGCGTGATGCACCTAGTACCTTCCGCATGGCTACTTCTTTTTGACGGCGTAGCGTTGCGAATGAAGCTAAACCAAACGTACCTAACATAGTTAGAAATATAACCAAAGAGGCAAAAATAGAAACCACTTTAGATACTCTCTCGTCACCTCGAAATACGGCCTTGTAGTTATCTGCTAGTAAGTTTATTTTTGGATCGAATATATTGGCATGTTCGGCCAATAACTCAACTATCTGCTGTTGGATATAGAATACGTTTTGTGTATCTATGGTCATTATGACCTCAGTATCACCACCAATAGGATAGCCACATAAGAACATTAACTTTGCCCCTTGTTGCCCATTGCCAACGATTACATTAGCAACCACTCCTACTACACGTATATTTGCAGGGTATCGTGGATTTGAACTTGTGATGGTTTTACCTATGATATCTGCGACATTATTAAAACCTGCTTGTTTCGCAATACTTTCCGTTATGATAGCGCCAATATCTCTATTGAATGGTTCAGGAACTACAGCATCCCAATCGCTGGCAAACTCAGGGCTAAAATCACGCCCAGCTAATAATGTTAGCCCAAGCCCATCTACTATATTAAAACCCGCTCCAGTAACGGGTATGAACCCCTCTGCTTTTTCAGCATTAGGCCAAGTGGCTTTGATAATATTTATTGTTGATTTGGTTATTTGAGAACCTAAAACGGTTAACTGCCCAACCCCTTTAATATCATTTAGTTTATCTAACAGTGACGTTGTATCTTTTGCATAGACTAATTCCGTCGGCAACGCAGAAATCACTAATCGCTGCTTTGTTTCGTATCCCAGAGGTAGGTTTTGTAAGTGAGTTAATTGTTGACTCATGGTGATAGTAGTTATGATCAAAGCAATAGAGATAGCTGCTTGTAATACTAGTAAAAATTTACGTACTATAGTCGCTGTATTACCATGTTGTAAATCGCCACTTAACACTCGTTTTGCACTAAAGGAAGAGATAAAAAATGCTGGATATAAACCTGCAAAAATCCCCACTAATATAGAGACCACGACAATCACCAAACCGAAACGTGAAGTATAATCAACGACCAACTCACGGTCTATCAGCGTATTAAAACTAGGTAAACTAACTTCGACTAACGTACATGCAATGATAGTTGCTAATAGCGAGATGAGTACTGATTCAGACAAAAACTGAATCACTAGCTGAGCTTTACTCGCTCCTAATGCTTTACGCACCCCAACTTCTTTCGCTCGTTTAGTAGACTGTGCTACGCTGATATTAATAAAGTTAAAACTCGCTATTAATACTAATAATGCACTTAAGCCAATACAAATCATCACATCTTGCTTTTCTCCACCTCTTTTAAACTCAGCCATAGACTTTGCTGCTAGGTGTATATCAAGTAAGGGCATTAAACCTAAAGAAGACTTACCTTTAAATCGATCATTGATCGCCTGCTCAGTTAACACTTTTGCATAGTCGTTGGGGTCTGATTGTTCTGCAAGTTTTACGTAAACATAACTATTATTATTTATAGCTGCTTGGTCATGTTTTACATATACTAGATTCTTAAACGCAAAGTGAGTGTTCTCTGGTAAGTCTGCAAACACAGCACGTACAATGTATTGTCCTTTAACATGATGTAATGCTTTTCCAATGATATCGGTACTACCAAAAATACGCACCGCTTCAGACTCGTTCAATGCCAAACTGTCGGGTGTACTCAAGGCATTCTTAAGATCTCCAGCTAAGGTTTTCATATCAATAAAGCGTTCAATATTTGGGGTGGCACCTAACATAGCGCCTAACTTATAACCTTGTCCTTGGTAATTAACAGCGGTAATGACTTTTTCACTAGATTCAACCGAAGTTAAGGCAAAGATATCTTCTACTTGACTATAATTCTTACTTGTTGCCGCAGCTTTAACATAATTAGAGAAGGGTAATACTTCAATACCTATTGCAGTTAAATCTTGTTGAATACGAAAAACCCGCTCTGCATCCGGCTGCTGGCTATCGTACGACAATTCATTTTGGGCAAATAATGCCACCAGTATCGCGGCGGCCAACCCTATACTGAGTCCTATTAAATTAAGGGCGAAATGCTGTTTATGTTGTTTAAAAGAGCGTAACGCAGTAACAAAATAATTTACTATCATGTTATGCAACTTCTAATGGTCTAAATAAAGGTAAAGCGCCTATCGTGGCAACAATGCTACCTTGACTAATCGCTAAGTTGTTATTACGCAATGCACCTGTTTCTAGACTTTTAGTGCGACAAATATTGTTTAGAAGAGTGAGTTCAATCATGTAAATCCTTTTAAATTATTGTAATTGAGCTGTCGGGCTTAACAGCAGGTAATGCACAGTCTTACTCACTGCGTAGTACATTAACGGGTTTACTATTTGCTGTTCGATAAGCCACAATAAAAATGGTTAGCTGAGTTACGACCAGTACAACAAATGCAGCAACAAAATAAACCCCGAGTGATTGCGTGATCCTTACATTAAAATGACTCAGCCAGTTATCAATCAAAAAGTAACTTATTGGAAAGGCAATCGCGACAGCTATAAAGACTAAAAGCATTGATTCTTTGCCCAATAAAGCAACAATACTGCGACTTGAGGCGCCTATTACTTTTCTAATGGCGACTTCTTTACTGCGCAGTTGGGCATTAAATACCGCTAAACCAAACATGCCAATACAGGTTAAAAATATTGCTAAATAACAGAAAATTCTAACCATATTCACTAAGCGGGTATCTTCTACATAAAGTTTACTGTAATTGCCTGAAACCGTTTGTATTTCTACCGGTGCCATATCTAATTTTCTCTCGAGTAAAGAGGCAATATCATTACGTACTTTTGAAGTTATCACTTCATTAGTTTTAATCACTAAGGAGTAACTTCCTCCAATAGGTAAACCACATACAAAGACCACTGGTGCGCCGGTATGTCTTACTGAACCGACTTTTACGTCTTTTATTACACCAACTATTCTACCTGATACGTTACTTGCAGGGCCTGCAGAAAATATCCAAGTTTTACCTATCGCCTCGTCGGCACTTGCGAATCCGGTAAGTTTCAATGTAGATTCTGGAATAATAATGGCTACGGTTGCGCTTTGGGCATTAAACCAATCGGCTTTAAATTCGGTGGAAAAATCCCGTCCTGCGATTAGTTGTAATCCTAATGCAGCTACTGCATCAAAACCGACCCCGCCATAAGCCATACTGGTCTTTACAGTGTCAATACCTGGAACAGATTCTAAGAAAAAGCCTGCGTTACTTCTGTCTGTTAAATAAAAATCAGAGGGCGTAACTGCAGCAACGCCAGGTAATTTTTGCAAAGCCTGATATAGCGTTAAATCATTTATGTTATATAACTGCTCACTCGGCGCATCAACCACCACCAAACGTTGTGACTTTTCATAATTAACTGGTAAGTTATTTAATAACGCTAATTGCTGCGTTAAGCTCAGCACACTGATGATTAAGGTGAGAGAAAGCGCACACTGGCACACCATAAGTGACTTACGTACTCTGGTGGCAGTTTTTCCACGTTTAAAATCACCACTTAACACACGTTTAGCATTGAATGATGAGATAAATAGCGCCGGATATAAACCTGATACTAGGCCAATAAAAAGCGAACCTATGATAAGGGGTACTAAAAACGGTGACCAGCCATTGATCGATATTTGCCGGTCGACTAGTTGATTAAAACTTGGTAATGCCAACTCAACTAAAGCACAAGCAATTAAGGTGGCAAATACAACCAGCACAACAGACTCAGTCAGAAATTGCACGATCAGTTGAGATTTATTTACCCCTAACACTTTACGTACACCAACTTCTTTCGCGCGTGATCCTGCTTGCGCTATGCTCATATTGATATAGTTAAAAGAAGAGATCAGTAACAATAGCAGGCTCAACATAATACTGATTGATAGGTTTTTTTCTGATCCGCCCACTCTCATATCATTGTTGAAATTAGCCCCTAAATGAATAGCAGTTAACGGCTGCAAGTAATAGTAGTTATCACGCCATTGCCAAATATCGGCAATTAACGCAGTAATGCTTTCAGCTACTTTGTTAACATCAGTCTTATTAAGTCGCACATAGCTGTGAACGATATTCCCTTTGATGTTGTTATAGGGGGTGAAAGAGGTTAACGATGAAAAATGAAAGTGACTATCAGCCCTTAAATCTTTAAAAACAGCTCCAACAGTGAGACGTTGATGCGACTTAGCTCTTAATAACGTTTGCCCTACTATATTTATGTCACCAAATAAACGCTTAGCTTCACTCACCGTTAAAGCAATATGATCCGGTTTTTGTAAACTCTGTTGTAAATCACCTGAAATGACATCTAAGGTGATAAAATCAACAATATTTTCTGTAACAGCATAATTTGCGGTTAATTGATTAAAGTTTTCCGATATTTTTATTTTGTCATCAGCAAACATCTTGGTTTGCATTAAATAAAGAACATCTTCAACTCCCGCTAGTTGCTTTATTTTCTCATATGCTTTTGGGGTGCTTAACAGGTACTCGTTACCGCTTTGGTTATCGTGAAATACCATACGATAAGTATTTTCGGCATTTGGTTGAAAATGGTCATAACTACTTTCATTTATGGCGTATAGCGCAACTAAAATAGAAGCAGCTAAACCAACACCCAGACCAAAAACATTAAGCATTAAATGTAATTTTTGTCGTTTAAATGTCCGTAAGGCGGTTAAAAAATATTGGCTAAGCATACTGTGCCGCCGGTGCCAGCTGATTGGCTTTATCTAACATGATTTGACCATCAAGTAAGCGCACTAATCTATCGGCATAATTTCCCTCTTTTTCTGAGTGAGTTACCATAATAACTGTGGTGCCTTCTTTATTTAGTTCACGTAACATCGCCATGACTTCATCACCATTTTTTGAATCTAGATTACCCGTTGGCTCATCGGCTAGAATCAGTTTTGGGTTGATAACTAAAGCACGAGCAACGGCGACACGCTGTTGTTGCCCACCAGAAAGCTGTTGCGGTAAATGATCAGCTCTATGGTCAATACCAACGCGTTTTAAAATTGCTTCAACACGCTGCTTACGCTCACCTTTACTAATTTTTTGATACTGTAGTGGCAGTTCAACGTTTTCATAAACGGTGAGTTCGTCAATTAAGTTAAAGCTTTGGAAAATAAATCCGATAGAGGCTTTACGTAATTGTGCCAATTGTTTTTCGTTGTAACCTGCAATACTACATCCGGCAAATTCAAAGCTACCGCTGGTGGGAGAGTCGAGCATACCTAAAATAGATAACAAGGTAGATTTCCCACAACCAGAAGGACCCATAATGGCAACGAATTCTCCCTCATTTACGCTTAAATCAATATTGTGTAGCGCAGTTGTTTCTAAATCTAAAGTACGGAAAATACGGCTTAACTTGTTTATTTTAATCATTATTGTTATTCCTTTAATATCGTGTTTTTCATTTAAGTTAGTTTAATTGTAATTGTTGAGCTTTATCGAAATTGCCATAGCTTGATGTAACCACTTTTTCGCCCAGCGTTAAGCCTGACAATACTTCAAAATACGTTTGATTCTTTTTTCCTAAACTGATGTTTCTTCGAACAGCTTTGTCGCCATTTTCGTTAAGTACATAAACCCAATTTCCGCCACTATTGCTAAAAAATGCGCCGCGTTTAAGGAGTAAAGCTTGCTCTTTGTCTCCACCTAACATCAATTCTACATTAATGCTTTGTCCACGCTTTATGTTGCTAGCGTTTGTCGGGAGATCAACCTCAATCTGAAATTGTGATTGATTAACTCGACTATCAATTTTACTGACTTTAGCCATAATACTACCCGTTTCTAGTGCTACCATAACGACTAAGTCACGCTGTACTTGGTTTAAATAAAATTCATCAAGGCGTATTACTAGCTTATATTCATTGGGGATATCAATTTGTCCGAGGCGGGCACCACGCTGTTTTGATTCACCAATATCAACATTCAGCTCACTTAAATAACCAGAAACAGGAGCCTTAAATAACAAATCATCTAAATTATCACGGGCAAAATTTAGATTTTTTTCGAGCATGACAGCGCTTTCCTCTAATTGCTTAACCTGTACCTTGCGTATGCTGTTTTCTTGCTGTTGACGTTCCATGGTAAGTGCTTTTCTGGCTTTATAGTAAGTAAGGTCGTCTGCAACTTCTGCGAGCTTGTCTTCAGCCAACAGGCCTTTGCTTACTAAGGTCGATGATTGCTTTACCCGACGCTGTAAATGACTGATCTGTAATTCAATTTCTAACAAATCGCGACGTAAATTTAATCGACTCGTCGCCATATTCATTTGAGTGTTTCGCAGAAAATTGAGCTGCTCTGTAACTTGTGCTTCTCGCCCCATTACATCAAGCTGTAAGCTTGTGTTACTTAAGCGCACCAAGGGTTGCCCTTTTTTAACAAATTCACCTTGTTCAACCAAACGTTCCTCTACCCGACCACCTGCGGTTGTATCTAGATAAACTGTTGTTTTAGGTACAACTTGACCCCGCAAACTTAACGCATCAACAAATGTACCTTGAATAACAGGGCTTATGGTGAGAGTGTTTATAGCTAAATTTTGACTACGTCCGCCATCAGTTGATTGACTGAAGCTATAAGCAACAACAAATATAGTTAACAAAATCACGCCGTACAGACAATGTTTAAAATATTTTCGTAACGGAGATCTGATTATTTTCTTATCCATCAATGTTGTCCATCTATGTTACCCATTTACGTTACCCATTTACGTTATTCATTTACGTTATTCACCTAAAGTATCTAAATCATTTGTTCCTCTTCACTATCGTTTAGCTTTAAGAGGTATTTTTGTTTCTAACTGTGGCTATCATTACAAGTCTTATGCCATGTATGGATTTAAAAATTATTTCTATTTAAAACAGTTTGTTATATTAATTTCGTCGAGAGTCGTTGTTTTTTTGTAGTGTCCGGTTATAGTACATAAGCGAGATTGATGTCCATTTATGGACAGTTAATTAGTAGACGGGTTTATTGAATGTAAGGTAGACTTAAAATATTTAAAAAGTGGAAGACGAAATGAAGCAAGCAGGCTCAATTTTAATTGTTGATGACAACCTAGATATTTTGATTGCTGCTCAGTTATTGCTTAAGCAACATTATCAAACTGTGGTAACAACAGATAACCCTTTTGACATTGAGAAAGTGGTAAACGAGCAAAAAATAGAAGTAATATTGCTCGATATGAACTTTAATCATGATGCTATTAGTGGTCAGGAAGGTTTTTACTGGCTCAAAAAAATACTCGCACAAGACCCATCTTTGGTTGTTGTATTGATGACGGCTTACGGTGATATTCAATTAGCCGTTGATGCTATAAAAGCCGGAGCCTCTGACTTTATCGCCAAACCTTGGAGAAATGAACAACTTTTAGCGGTGATCGCTGCTGCATTCGCGCATGCTAAAGATAAACAAAAAGTAGACAAACTTACTCGACAAACCCAAGGATTAAATCACGCCCTGAAAGGGCAAAACTTTGAGTTTTTAGGTAAAAGTAGTGCGATGAAACAAGTCTTCGACACCATTGAAAAAGCGGCTAAAACAGATGCTAACATTTTAATTACCGGCGAAAGCGGAACGGGAAAAGAATTAGCGGCGCATGCAATACACTTAGCAAGTAATAGAGGTGATGAAGCATTTATTAGTCTAGACATGGGGTCAATCGCTTCAAGCCTATTTGAAAGTGAACTTTTTGGACATAAAAAAGGCGCATTTACTGATGCTAAGGCTGATAGAACAGGGCGATTTGAACTCGCCAACGAAGGCAGTTTATTTTTAGATGAGTTGGGCAACCTGCCTTTGAATCAACAAGCAACTTTATTAGCTGCATTGCAAAATCGTCAAGTCACTCCTGTTGGTGGTACAAAGCCGATAGATGTTAATATTCGACTTATTTGCGCGACCAATGAAAACTTACCACAAGCTGTTGGTGAAAATCGTTTTAGACAAGACTTACTTTACCGCATTAATACCGTAGAAATACGCTTGCCACCATTGCGTGAGCGAGTTGATGACATCCCTTTACTTACTGAATATTACCTTGATCATTTTAGCCGAAAATATAAAAGAGATTTGTCAATTAAACCCGACGATATGAGCCTGTTATGTCATTACGCTTGGCCCGGTAATGTGCGTGAATTAGCGCACGTTATTGAACGTTCGGTTATTTTAAGTGATTGTGGTGTCTTAGATGTTTGTTCAGTGGTAGGGGAAAAAACACCTGAAAAACTTGAAGAAATAAATACTACAAAGGAAAATAATGAAATAGATACGACTGATTATGATTGCTTCAATTTAGACATATTAGAGCAACGTGCTGTGCGTGCAGCGCTGAAACATCATCAGGGAAATGTCAGCCAAGCAGCAAAAGCACTTGGATTGACGCGAGGTGCTATGTATCGTCGCCTAGAAAAGCATGACCTTTAATTATTCTTCCCCCTATAACTTAATTAAATGAGCTATATTTTATGAATTTTATAAACAATCGGCCTTGGTTATTATTGGTTATTAACCTTGTCGCTTTACTGGCTTGTGTCGCACTACTTACGAGTATATATATGACTATTGGCGTGTCTTCGACTTTGCTGTTGGTGCTCGTTTTATCAATAACATTTATGGCGTCGTTACTGACACTTTTTAAACGCCAAGATCAACAACTGATACAAGTTGTTAGATCACTCGCTAATGGCGATAATACGCTGGGATTCAGTACTCATCATCCAATGCGTCAGCATTTTGAGGGGGTAAAACAACAAATGCAATCGGCACGATTTGCTGCCGAGAAACAAAGCGATTTTTTAAAAGCCTTACTAGTACATGTAGATTTGGCCGTTATCGTTTGCGACGACCAAGGACATATTATTGAATCTAACCCAGCGGTTGCTCGGTTATTAGGTAAAACTTTCAGCCATTTAAATGAGCTAAATCATATTGGTACAATAATTTCAGACGCGCAAAAGAACTTGCACAGTACCGTGCAATGGCTACATGGCGAGCAGCAAGACACCTTAACCTTACAAGTAAGCATTGCTGAGATCCAAGGAGAAGAGCGTAAGATCGTCACTTTACAATCAATTCATGAATTGTTGCTAAATAAAGAGCAACAAGCTTATAAACGGTTAACTCACGTACTGACTCACGAAGTGGCGAATACCATAACCCCATTAGCTTCTATTGCACAAACGTGTCAGGGGATGATCCCAAAAAATCTGAGCTTTATTGATGAAGAAAATAAACAAGACTTAATCTTAGCACTAAATACTTTAGCTTCTCGTACCCAATACTTAGGTGAGTTCATCGCGAGTTTTCGACAAATTAGCAGCTTGCCTATGCCAAATTTGCTGCCTACGCATTTAGCCACTATATTAACGCGAATCGAAATGCTCCACAGGCAACAACTTGTTGAATGCGATACTAAGCTAACAATAGATATACAAAGCCAACAATTAGTTATGTTAGATAGTGCACAAATTGAGCAAGTCCTGATAAATCTGATTAAAAACGCGATAGAATCGATAAAATCACAGCGTAATCAACAGCTAAATTTAGCGAGTAATTATCAAGAACAAAATCAAATTTCAATAACCGTTGCACAAAATAAAGCTCAACAACTTTATGTTGAAATTGCTGACAATGGAACAGGTATAAGCGAACATGTTATCGAGATGGTTTTTGTCCCTTTTTTTACCACCAAACAGCAAGGCTCGGGTATTGGCTTGAGTCTTTCTAAACAAATTATGATAAATCACGGCGGAGATTTAGTTTATCTCACTCGTGCGAAAGGTGCTTTTTTCAGATGCATATTTGGTTAGTTTAGGTAATAGTATTTAACGAAAGACCTATACCAGAACAATTATAACAAACGTAAAAGGGGAGCCTTTTTTTTAAATAACAGATCAACTTTCTAACATTAACTAGCACATTATTTAAACAAATAAATTACAGTTATAAAGCCAGCTGATAAAATTTGTCTCAATTTTTTATTTTTATATAGCGAACAGGCAAACCATAAAAGCTATCTCGTTTTGTGCCCCGAAGCGTCATAGAATTTAATACCTAAAATTATATTAATCTAATGTCCGCTTTGGTGTTTTCTAATCAAATTAGAATTGTTATAAATTTCTGATGAAATTTATAACAATTCTATTATCTAACGCAGGGCTGATTTTCATCGATTAAAATGTCGCTAGATAAGCCAAGGCTAACGTCCGGTCTACGCCCTGAGACCTTTAACAAGCTTTTTCTTTAAAAAGTAATGGGGAATTCCTATCGCTCAATGCTTTTAAATACTTGGCTTCATTGTATGGCTCTTTAGTTTTCCAACA
>NZ_JACGWC010000076.1:0-1094 GCF_014077545.1 Colwellia sp. BRX10-1 | reverse complement strand
TTCCATTAAACTGTTTTTACTTCAAGATAAGGAGGTGATCCAACCCCAGGTTCCCCTAGGGTTACCTTGTTACGACTTCACCCCAGTCATGAAACACAAAGTGGTGACCGTCCTCCCGAAGGTTAAACTAGCCACTTCTTTTGCATCCCACTCCCATGGTGTGACGGGCGGTGTGTACAAGGCCCGGGAACGTATTCACCGTAGCATTCTGATCTACGATTACTAGCGATTCCGACTTCATGGAGTCGAGTTGCAGACTCCAATCCGGACTACGACAAGCTTTGTGGGATTCGCTCCACCTCGCGGTATTGCTGCCCTCTGTACTTGCCATTGTAGCACGTGTGTAGCCCATCCCGTAAGGGCCATGATGACTTGACGTCGTCCCCACCTTCCTCCGGTTTATCACCGGCAGTCTCCTTAGAGTTCCCGCCATAACGCGCTGGCAAATAAGGATAGGGGTTGCGCTCGTTGCGGGACTTAACCCAACATTTCACAACACGAGCTGACGACAGCCATGCAGCACCTGTCTCACAGTTCCCGAAGGCACAAGTCTATCTCTAGTCTCTTCTGTGGATGTCAAGGGATGGTAAGGTTCTTCGCGTTGCATCGAATTAAACCACATGCTCCACCGCTTGTGCGGGCCCCCGTCAATTCATTTGAGTTTTAACCTTGCGGCCGTACTCCCCAGGCGGTCAACTTAATGCGTTAGCTCCGCTACCCACGGATCAAGTCCACAGACAGCTAGTTGACATCGTTTACGGCGTGGACTACCAGGGTATCTAATCCTGTTTGCTCCCCACGCTTTCGTGCCTCAGCGTCAGTATCTGTCCAGGTGGCCGCCTTCGCCACTGATGTTCCTTCCAATCTCTACGCATTTCACCGCTACACTGGAAATTCCACCACCCTCTACAGTACTCTAGTTTGCCAGTTCAAAATGCAGTTCCAAGGTTGAGCCCTGGGCTTTCACATCTTGCTTAACAAACCGCCTACGCACGCTTTACGCCCAGTAATTCCGATTAACGCTCGCACCCTCCGTATTACCGCGGCTGCTGGCACGGAGTTAGCCGGTGCTTCTTCTGTTGCTAACGTCACAG
>NZ_JACGWC010000119.1:0-336 GCF_014077545.1 Colwellia sp. BRX10-1 | reverse complement strand
TACAACCCTAAGTAGTCTTTCGACACGAAGTACACCGTGGAGACTAATCCACAGCAATTGTAAAGTCTGACATTTTCACGCACAAATAAATGTGTCTTGAATAAGATGTTTACTCTGAGTAAGAGCAAACAAATGTTGATTAACAGCTTTCACTATTAATCGCTTTTGTAGATACTTATAAAATGTGCAAATCACAGCGCGACACCGTTCATTGCTTTATAAATATCTTATTTATATCAGCTTTCCAGATTGTTAAAGAACTCATTCTTAACGCGCATTCGGTTAAAAACGTGGTTTAAAAAACCAAATTAATATTCACTCACCAGATACTGAAAC
>NZ_JACGWC010000008.1:0-163310 GCF_014077545.1 Colwellia sp. BRX10-1 | reverse complement strand
CGGAGATCTTAATTAATGGTAAAGTTACTCACTATCAAACGCTTAAATATGAAAATTGCGTATAACAAGCCATTCAAGCAGGACAAATAACAGCTGGCTATTTGCTCCTTCGTCGCTTATTTTAGTCAACTATCATTTGCCTCTTAATGGGGCGTTATATTTTTTGGTCGCATCAGGTATATCTTACACATTTTTACATTTCCCCAACATTAATCGAACATTTTAAAGTTCAACTCTAGATATTATGCTCTAAGTTATTTAGTCAACAATTTTTAGCCGCTTAACAGGGGCGTTATATTTTAAATCATCATATGGAGTAATTATGAAAAAAAATAGTTTAATTTTAAGTGTACTTTTAGTGGGGATCACTGCTTGTTCAACGGTTACTATAAAACCGGAAGGGCAAAATAAACTTGTCAATAAACCCACATACCAAGATTCAAAACCATTTTATTTATGGGGGCTATCTGGAGAACATCGTGTTGATGTCCTGAAAGTTTGTAACAAAAATGAACCATTGCAAATGCAATCACAACAAACATTTTCTGATGGTGTTTTAGCATTAATTACACTAGGTATTTATGCACCACATACAGTGAAAGTTTGGTGTCCTAAGGAAGAATCATAATGAAAAACATACTGTTAGGCGTTTTATGTGTTACTTTGTTTTCCGGTTGTTCAACAATCCATTTTGATAAAGGTGATCAAGTTAAATCAAATCAAACCACTCAATTATGGCATCATAACTTCGCCCTTTCTTTATATGAGGGCTCGCCAGTTGTAGACCTCCAAAAAGAATGTGGTAACACGCCTTGGGCATCAGTAAAAACCGAATTAACTTTTATAAATGGTTTGGCTAGTGGTGCAGTAAATATGTTGGGACCAATTTGGTACCCAAAAACGGTTGAAGTATCGTGTAAATAAAATATAAAAAGCCATTCAATTAGGGCTTTGACAGTTGGTTAGGTTCCGCTTCGCTACACATTATAACCAACAATTAAAAGCCTCTTAATGGGGCGTTATAACTTTGGGATATCCAGTGTCTAATTTTAAAATTTGTTTTCTTTTGGTAATCATTATGGTTTATTCCTCACATGCACATGCACATGCACATGCTTATTCTGATTCTCAAGTAGTTGCTGATGGATTGGCAATCGATCTAATGGAAACTTTAGATCTAACTTTTCAGGTAATCCCAGAATATGATGAAACTGAAAATGTTTTAGCTGGTTGGAATGGAGATGAATTCCAGTACTTTGTCGCGTTTAGTAAATTACCGGCTGGTTGGCTTAATGCCGAAAAATGGATTTCTGGTTTTATTAGAGATATTCATGCTGCAAGTGAAACTGGTTCTTACAATCTATTAGATAAAGGTAACTACAAATCAAATGGGAAGTTTGATTTAAATTATATTGAAATTTCATTTATACCAAAGGGTGAACAAGAAACAAGGAAACAACTGGTTCATTTTATTACAGACCACAAAAATTCCTATTTAGCCTTTGCAACACCAACTTCGGATAACGGAGCGAACGTTCTTCAGTCGGAAGTCATTAGCATACTTAAAACATCACATTTACCTACTTCAAATATAATCCCTTTAGTTATTAAAAATGAAGATAAATACATTGGAATATGGAATGGGCAATATGTAGACAAAGACGATAAAGTTGTTCAAGTCATTTTTGAGTTAAAGGCAGATTTAACGTTTGCCCGTAAAGATTCAATAGAGGGCAAACAAGATAGCGTAAACTCAGGGGGGTTCTTTATTTCAAATAACAAAATTAGTTGGACGTACCTTTATGGTAAACCGACAAATCAAGAGAGCAGAACCAAAGAAACCAATACTATTTCTTCTTTCTCAGGAGATACTATGATATTAATCTTGGATAACTCAAATATTGAAATTGTGTTAAAGAAAGAAAGCTGATTGGTGTATAAAAGTTATAACAAGTTACTCAAACGGACGCTAAACAGTTGGCTAGCACTCGTTCCTCCTACATTTTAGCCAACTATTTCGCGCCGCTTAGCAGGGCGATATTTCAATAGGGACATTATGCGTATTCTGGTAGTTTTAATTTCATTACTCTTTCTTTCTGGTTGTATCGGTTTATCCGTTGGGTCATATGGAACATTCGAGTCTAAAAAAGAAAGTTTTAATCTTTCAGAGCAGCGTAACGAACAAGGATACGGTGAAAATAAATCATATTCTAAAGAGGAAGTAACATCTCTTTGGGGAAAACCAGATCAAATTAGTACCAATGGTTCTTGTGACGTACTCACATATCACGATGGTTATAATTGGTCTGGCGTTGGTGCTTTTGTTTTAATTGTACCAATTCCATTGGCGTTACCTACTGGAAATGACGAAACTAAAATTTACTTTCAAAACAACCAAAGCATAAAGTTAACTTCAGAATATGGGGAAATAACTGGGATGTTTGGTTATATGTGCGGCAGTAATAAGTGTGGTTTTCATGCAGGTGCTGTTAATACGGATAAAACTCGTATAATCCCTGTAACCTGGTGTAAGTAATTGAAATATAACAAGCCATTCAAGCAGGACTTTTAATGGGGCGTTAAATTTTTCTAGATAGCAGAGTTAACATCCATACTTTTATGCAGCACACGTACAATTAATATTTGATTTACTTTATGTTCTTTGTAATAAATTACGTGGCTAGCTTGAGGATATTTACTGTAACCCTCTCTGATGTAATCACAGTCTATTCCTAACTCTGGCTCCTCAGCCAATAATCGAAATGTGCTATCTAATATTTTTAAATAATCATTTCGTTGCGTGGTTCCCCATGTAAGTTGAGTGTATCGAGCTGTTTTAATTAAATCTGATTTCGCTTTAGCGGATAATACTAATTTTTCCATTAGTTATTTTCGTTATCTAATTCTGTTAATAAAGAATCATAACTGTAATCAGCTATACCGCTTTGTTCACCTTGAATAAGCATATTGCGTAAATTTAATAGTTTAGTTTCTTGATCTTCTAAAGCTCTTAACCCAGCTCGAACAATTTCACTCGCTGAACCGTAACGACCTGTGTTAAGTTGTTGGTTAATAAACTGATCAAAATGATCGCCTAGTGTGACGCTAGTATTTTTAGCCATAATAAAACCCTTGTTTGTACCAATATATATTAGATTATGGTATAAAAAATATAACAAGGCAATTAAACGGACAAAAAACAGCTGGCTGTTTCACTTCGTTCACATTATAGCCAAACATTTTTATCCTATTATTTGGGTGTTATACACATATGGAGTTAGCAGATGAATTCAAAGTTTAATATATTATATTTAGTTATCGCTTTAGTTGTTATGAATGGATGTAGCATTTATAGTGAAGATGATTATGGTGAAGCAGAAACAAATAAAATAGAATCATCATGCATCAATATGGAACCAGCTCAAGAAGCTAAATGTAAGGAAAGAGAGCAGACGTTAATAATCAGTTTAGGTGCTGATGAAAACTGTAATCATCCCTATGAATATGAAAGAAACAAATGTAAAAATGAAAAAGTAAAACAGAAAAAGCAACTTGATGAGTCACTTAATAAGCATGTGAAATAATAGGTATAACAAAGCATTCAAAAGGATTTGAGTATGTTGAATTAAAGGTGTTTATAAAGCGATTTATTGCTTTAGCTGTTCTATTTAATTTACCGCCAGTGATTACCCCACTTTTTGTATCTATTGTCACTTTTTGGGTCATATGTGCTGCATTTCTAGCTGGTATTAGCTTAATATTTTCACACCGTGGCAAAAATGCCTAACAATAAAATCATCAAGGACAAAAAACAGTTGGTTTTTTCTCCTTCGTCGCTTATTTTAACCAACTATTATTTGCCTCTTAATGAGGCGTTAGCTATACAGATCATATTTTGTGGCACTAGCTAAAATTTACAAAGGACAGCATGAACAATGAATACGAAAAATAAAAGTACAAAATTACCTCTAAATATTCGGCTTCTACTAGGTGCTTTTGCTGTTCCTTCATTATTTTTAGCGTATATGATTGGCACAATGGCATTGAAAGGTAATTACCAAGAGGTTGATTATTTCGAATGGATATATTCATTGCTTGGTTTTGTTGCCATTTATATCGCAATATCTGGAAAACGAGTGTTTTAGTTTTCGTCAATTGGAATGTGTAAATAGTGTATAGCTAAGAAGGCTTTCAAACGGACAAAAAACAGTTAGCTGTTTTAACTCCGTTCAACATTTTCGCCAACAATTTTTGCCCATTAACAGGGCGTTATGTGTTTAATGTGTATCGACTATGGATTGTCCAAATTGCAACGAAAGAGCTATCAATTTTACAGCTTGGATCAGAGCTAGAAATGCATTCTCAACAAGGTGTATCAACTGTAATGTTCATCTGAAAGCTAATGCTTTTGTATATTTCAATTTTATAATTACTCTACTCGTTATGTTTTCATTATTTCCATATGTTAACGATGCATTAAATTATTTTGATTTACACATTGAAGTTTCAAAATTTAAAATTGTTGTTTTGCTACCTGTTATCTTTATAGGTACTGCTTTATGTTGGTTTTTTGGCGGTTACAAGGTCAAAGTAAACACATAATAAGCAACTCAATACGGACACAAACAGTTGGTTTTGCTCGTACCTTGCAAACTATAGCCAACTATTTTTAGCCGCTTAGTAGGGCGTTATGTAATTAGAAGAGTATCGTGATGGAATTAAAATTTGTTTCAGAAAAAACTATTAACGGGCTTAGTATCCGAACTGATAACGCAACAGAGATGGATCCTAATAAAGGTAAAATAGGAGCTTTGTGGCAAGCTTTTGATGAATTGGTTCCAGTGGATTATAAAAGTGGCGAAAGAGTATACGGTGTATATTCTAACTATGAATCAGACCACACAGGAAAGTTTACTGTTCTTGCTGGTTTTGACGGAACGTCTTTTCCATCGAATATAAATATGGAAAAGATAACTATTCCTGAAGCAAAATATCTTGTGTTTACGCATAAAGGCGAAATGCCTCAAATAGCTATTGATGCTTGGACAGAAGTTTGGAATTATTTTTCTAACGTTAAAGAAGAACATATAAGGCTTTATACAACGGATTTCGAGTATTACCCAAACGGAAATGAAATAGAAGTCCATGTAGCGGTTAAATAGTTACATAGTAAGCCATTTAACAAGGACAAAAAACAGCGGGTTTTTGTCACTTCGTTCGTATTTTAGCTCGCTATTTTTTGCCCGTTAATTGGGTGTTATGTGCCAAAAAGGATTTAGGTTATGCCTGTAAATTTAAAGTTAAATTATGTAGAGTTTCCTGCTACAGATATTCCAGCTACAAAAAAGTTTTTTGAGGATGCCTTTGGTTGGAGTTTTATCGATTACGGTCCCGATTATACTGCTTTTGCAGATGAAGGATTGGACGGTGGTTTTTATAAATCGGACTTATCATCAGTAACCTCAAACGGTTCTGCCTTGCTCGTATTGAAAACGAATGATTTGGAGCAAGCTCAATCAATTGTAGAGTCTTTTGGTGGCAAAATATCTACTCCAATTTTCTCATTCCCTGGTGGTAGTCGTTTTCACTTTATTGAACCTAGTGGTAATGAATTTGCTGTTTGGTGTTTATCTGGCACATAACAGGCGATTTAAGCAGGAATTTTATCAGTTGGCTAGGTTCCGCTTCGCTTCACATTTTAACCCACAATTAGAAGCCTCTTAATGGGGCGTTATGTTTACATTCAATTACCATCATAGTTAAATAATAAGGATATTATGAATCATTTAAATAAATTACACATATCATTGCTATTAGGCATGACAATCTCAACTTTATCTTCCCAATCATTTGCTAACAATAATATTGTAAAGTTCATTGATGAATTACCTCAAGAAATAGAGAACTTTACACCTGATAAATTGGAAGAAATGGGAAGCCCTTACGACAGAGATATTTTAGTTTTATCTACAAAATATTCGTACCAGCAGGATAAGTGGCCTAGTGATGCAATAAAGGTAGCCTCAAAGCATATTAGGTTTAATATTTGTAAAGAAAAAGCAGGGCATTATGTTGACTTTCTAAAGGATACAATTAGAGCTAAAGAGTTCGGAGAACCATTTACTTTCAAGGATATTGTTAATTCAAATAATGGTTCTTATTTTATTTCAATCCCACTAACAGATATACAACGAGAACATCCAATTAAAGGACCAATACAATTAGCTTTTGAACATGGGTGGAAAGATCAAGGTACATATAAAATAAATGATTATTTCAGCGCTTGTTTATCTATTCCTCTATCAGGATATATAAATGCTTTCAAACAACATGGTTTTTTTGTTGGTGCTTATTATAATTTGTAGATAGTGCTGTAAACATAACAAGTCGTTAAAACAGGACAAATGATAGTTGGCTTTTCACTTCGTTTAACATTATAGCCAACTATTTTGACCCGTTAATGGGGCGTTAGTTGCACAGGACGTGAGGCGTATTCATCATGAATCGTATATTGATTCCAATAGTTATTCTTTTTGTTTGGCTTAGTCAAGCAGGCTCAAGTAGTTTAAAGAACATTGAATATGCAGAAATAGTTTCTGAACTATCGCGTACCTCGGAGCTTGGAGAATGCAAAATATCTGTAGATATCACCAGATCTTGGCCGTTCTCTTGGACAGCAAGGTCTGCGAGTATAAATGTAAAGAGTCAGGATGTGGCTTTAACTTCTTTTACTAGTAAGTTTAACGCGCCAGACAGATCATTCCTAAAATCCCATAATACCAATTATCATTTTACTTGGAGTCGTCAATTAAGAGACAGGCTTGTTGCATCTTTTGTCGATGTAGAGATACAACCAAATGGTAGCGTTTATGCTGTTACTATTGGTAATTGTCCTAACTATGCAGATAATAACGAATTAATAGGGAAATTAGAGTATTGTAATTCCCCCGTACAGGTAATAAAGTGCACATAAAAGCTGTTTAAGCGGGACAAATTACAGTTGGTTGGTTCCGCTCCGCTTCACACTTTTGCCGCTTAACGAGGCGTTATGTGAATCTCATACTAAGGAGCACAAATGAATAAATTTATATCAATCGTAGCTGTTTTAATTACTTGTCTTTCAACAAATGTGGTAGCCAATGAAGATATGGTTGATTACGATAAATTTTTTCAAGCATACTATAAAGCAAAGGTAAAAACTCAACAGCCTAATGCTTCTAAAGAAGATTTAGAACATTACTTATCATTCTTAACTGATGATGTAGGCAATCAGCATTTCCCTAATGCTCCCGATGATTCTAGAGAACCGGATGGGAAAGAAATGATGCGCAAAGGGATGACTCGTTATCTGGGTGTCCATACTAGTTATGATTCAAAATTAATAGCGTATATTGTTGGTTACAACTCAATTGCATTTAAGCATAAATTTTCTGCTAAAGGTCTACGCTCAGATGGTTCAGAATTTAGTTATAGCAAAGTGGTACTGGATGTTATTGAGTTAGAAAATGGTCAGGTATCCGTTATTCGCAGGTACGGTAAATAATTCACCTAACAAATTATTCAAACGGACAAAACACACTTGGCTCTTAATGGGGCATTTTATGTTTAAACTTTTATGAAATTACTTGCAGGTTTTTGGTACACACTTGTTGTCGTTGTAATTCTTATTGCAGCTCTAATGGGGTATTTAGATGAATATACATATGTTAATTGGAATAAAGCCCATTTAGTTGAGAAAATCGGTATCCCTATATTATTTATTACTGTTATTGGCTTTTGGACGTTAATGTTAGAAGACTTTATTGAAAATGATGATACTGATCATCGGATGCTAATTGGTTTTCTTTTGTATTTTCTAAATTTAATTGCCATATTAGTATACTTTTGGGTTGTAGTTTATCGCCGAAAAAACATATAACAAAGCATTAAAACGGACAAAAAACAGTTGGCTGTTTCACTGCGTTCACAATTTTAGCCGCTTAATGCGGCGTTATTTTTATTAATCAAGGATGGTGTTATGTTCAAAAAATCACTGCTTATTTTATTATCTTATCTCCCTATTTCTGCTTTTGGAGCTGAATTTGAGTTTTCACTTGGGGCAGGTTTTCAATATAGTGGAATTATTGGGACTCAGTTTTCAGTAAAACATCAAGATAGTAAATATTTCATGTCAGTTGGGTTACCTGGATATTCAGTAGGAATGCAAACAATTGTTTCAGATGATGAATATCATTCTGTTGGTTTTTCACTTGGTGAAATTCAAGGTATCTTTGATGGAGATAGCCGATATGGTTTTATAACTTATAATTATCATTTGGAAGGCTTTAAAGACAGTGGCTGGGTTTTAGGAGCTGGAGTGGGTGTCTATGATGAAGAATCATATACACCATTATTTAGTAATCAGCGTATCAACCCTTCAAGAAAGGCTATGTTTACATTAGATGTTGGTTATAAATTCTAAATATAACAAATCACTTAAAAGGACAAGTTACTGTTGGTGGTCTCGCTCCGCTCACAGTACGCCAACCAAAGTTAGCCCCTGAACAGGGCCTTATACGTTATCGAAAATATGGAGTTTTGAATGAGTACAGTTAAAAATAATACGGAAGTTTATGAAGATTTTAAAATTAATGTAAAATTAAAGATTTCTGCGCTTTGGGTAGCGGTAATGTTTTGTTATGTTTACGGTGACTATATACAGATTTATGTACCTGGAATATTAGCAGATGCTATGGCAGTAAAAGTAACAGCTGAAACTCAATTAGAGTTTTTTGCAGTTGCTTTATTAATGGCAATGCCAAGTGTGATGATATTTTTTACCTTAGTGGTGCAACCTAAGATAAATCGTTGGTTGAATATAATATTGAGCACGCTTTATATAGTTATTCTTATTGCAACTAATTTGACAGAAACCTGGGTGTTTTACTTATTTTTAACAGCGATAGAGGTTTTAATCTCATTGGCGATTATTTGGTACGCGTGGAAATGGCCTAAAGCCGAAATACCACTAGCAAGTAATGCTTAGTTTCAAGTTTGAAGTGCGACAAAAGTAATTATTCATTAAAGCATTCCTCCGGTGTTTTATATCCCAATCTCTTTCTTGGTCTTGTATTTAATTTAGCTGCGATGGCATTACATCGTCGCTGAGTTAAGCCCTTCATTGAGGTTCCTTTAACTAAATATTGTCTGATTAAACCGTTAGTGTTTTCGTTCGTTCCACGCTCCCAGGAGTGGTGTGGGTTAGCAAAATAATAAGGGCAATTAGTGGCTTCTTCTACTTTCTTATATTGATGGAACTCGGTGCCGTTATCAGAAGTAATTGTCTTAAATTGCCTGGGCATTTTATTCATGAGTTTAATCGTTCTCGTGTTCGTTGATTTAGTCGTCCTATCATTTAATTGACCTATCAATGTGTAACCCGTTTTCCGTTCAACTAAAGTCACAATACAGTGCTTAGAGCCTTTTCCCATCACGGTATCTATTTCCCAATGACCTTGTGTTTTTCGTGTTTCAACTTCCGCTGGCCGGTCAGCTATATTTCGTTTACCGGCAAGCCTGCCGCGGCTATCGTAAGCCTTATACCGTTTACGTCTTTGCTTATTAGCACATCGCAATTGCTTCCATAACTTACCGCCACTTTTCTTATCTCGTCAAATATAACGATAAATAGTTTCATGACTGAAGCAGCGAAGACCTTGCTGCTTGAGGTGCCCCGTTATTTGCTCAGGGCTCCATTGTTTATGCAATAACCGCCGAACAATGGCGTAATCTTTCTGAGTAAAGTGCTGATTTCGTCTAGAGCGACTACGCCGAGCTTTTGTCCGTCGCTGTGCTTTACTTGGTCTATATGAGTCATCAATAATCCAACAACTATTACGATTTACCTCTCGATAAATAGTACTTCTGTCTCTATTCATTGCTTTTGCAATATTAGTAAAGCTTAAGCCTTGCCTTTTTAAGGCGGCTAAAGTATATCTATCACCCTCGGTGAGCTGCTTGTATTTCATAGTGTTTTACTTCTTGGCGGGAGCAAAAAACTAAGGATATCGCAGTTCATCGTTTTTATTAACTTGGGTGTCGCACTTAGTATATGAATTCGGCATGTATAACAAGCTAATCCACAGGACTGAAAAGTGCAGGCTGTTCGCTTCGCGTCATTTTAACCAACAATTTTATTGTCCGTTATTAGGGCGCTAGGTGAAATGGAGTTTACATGAAACTACTGGTAATATTATCGATTTTTGCATCATCAACATTCGCATCAAAATTTGACGTAGATACTTATTCTACTTCTTTGGATTTTGCTCAGGTTACACAGGTTCTCGCTACTAAGAAATCAAACGGTAGTTGGTGCTTTGCCACCTCAGTTCGGCACAATGACCAAGGGTGGGGGCATTACGCAGATGGTTGGGAAGTTATAGATTTAGACGGTAATAAACTTGGATACCGTCAACTTGCTCATCCTCATGATAATGAGCAACCATTTACTCGTAGCCAGTGTGATATAAAAATTCCATCAGAAATATCTAAGGTAATAGTAAGAGCCAAATGTAATGAACATGGTTTTGGCGGTAAGCCAATGGTTGTAGAATTGAGTGAAAATTAAGGTATTAACCTAGAAAGTGACTCAAACGGACGCTAAACAGTTGGCTAGCGCTCGTTCCTCGCGAATATAGCCAACAATTTTTAGCCTCTTAATGGGGCGCTATATTTTAAGGATAAAATCTACCATGAGAGTATTAATCACAATTTTGTTAACTATGTTTTCTTTCTATACTTTTGCAGAGGAGCAAGGTGAAAAAGGTTTTAAAATGGATGTAAATGTATCTGGATTTTTTAGTCCTGAAGTAACTAAAGCTACTATCAAATCAGTTGTTGAAGGTTCTTCCGCTGAAAAAGAAGGGCTTAACGTTGGCGATGACGTAGTTGCAATTGATGGCTGTAAAATTCCTGGCTGTCCAGCTTCAACAGCTAAGAGCTCTTTACAAAAGAAAGTTGGTGATAATGTCGTTTTGAGTATGTTGAAGCCTAACGGTGAAACATATGAAGCCAATATCACTCTGCAATAAAAATATAACAAGTCGTTAAAGCAGGACAAATAATTGTTGGCTTTTGCTCCTGCGTCGCTTATTTTAGCCAACATATTATTTGCCTCTAAAAGTAGGCAATAGGTTTAACCATACATTGGAGTTCTTTTTAAATTATGGAAGAAGTAATAGTAGAAAAAAATATCGAAGTCGAATCAGTCGGTACAAATAAAGCGAAGAATGAAACATTGACAACAGAGCTTCATTTTGAATTATTAAAACAATATGCGTGGCTTTCATCTGCTGTCATTGGTGCAATAATAATTCTTATACAATTAAACGTTGTTGTAATTGGAAATGGTATCTATGTTTCATTAGCTTTTTTAGCTCTATCAATATTTTTTTCTTTGGTTGGGCAAGACCATATTGTTGATTCACTGCTCAAAGGTAAAAACATATATGAAATGTCTAAAATTTTAAAGGTTATTCGTGGAGCTTCTATGGGGTTTTTGGGGCTTGGTGCAGGTATTTTTTCTGCAGGATTTCTTTAAACCTAACAGAACTTCAAACGGAAAAATTACAGTTGGCAGTTTCACTCCGTTCACATTTTAGCCAATTATTATTTGCCACTTAATATGGCCGCAAGGCATTTCGATAATTTTGGAGCAGTCAAATGGATGAAATCAACAATTTTATATCGTGCATTGAAAATGAGACCAGAAAATCGGATTCATTTGCGTTGTTATCTTTTTTGGAAAGAGTATCTGGGTATAAGCCTTATTTAAGTGGCAGCATAATTGGCTTCGGTAAATATCACTATAAATACGATAGCGGTCGTGAAGGAGATTCCGCAGTAATCTCGTTCTCTCCTAGAAAACAAAACTTAGTGGTTTATATAATGCCTGGTTTTGACAAAATCGAAGACTTATTACAGGAACTAGGTAAACATAAACTGGGCAAATCTTGTTTGTATATTAATAAATTATCCGATATCAAACTGGATGTTCTCGAAAAAATAGCTAAGTTATCCGTTCAGTATATGCAGCAAAAATATAGGTGTAAAAATGCCTAAGAAATTAAACAAGGACAAAAAAAATTGGCTATTTCACTCCTTTCGCAACATTAACCAACAATCTTTTGTCGCTTAACGTGGCGTTTGGAGTGTCTGGATGGTTCTAATCTACATGTTCTTTGTTTTCTTGTATCTTGCACCAATTGTAATATTTGTTTATCTTAAATTATCAAGAAAAAAATTAGCGTTTCCATCGAAAATCAGTCTTTATATTTTTGCCATTTCATACGGCTTAATAATATATTCAGTCTTTGGATATGAAGTTTACTTAGAATTTCAATTAAATAAGTTCGATCTTAATAATGACGGTATGTTTAATGGTTTAGAAATTACCGCATCTCAAGAGCTAGCGATGAGTAAGGTCATATCCGATACGGGAAGAACATTTGCTCCGCTTACAGGCTTTATATGTTCTGGTCTTATTAGTTTATTATCACTTTTAATACTTAAGTCGCTTGGTTTGGGTAAAAGCACCTAATAAAAAAATCAACAAGGACTAAAACAGCAGGCCGTTCTCTTGGCTCCATTTTAGCCCACTATTTTTAGCCTGTTATTTGGGCGTTATATTTACAAGGACGAGCATGGCACTTTTTAAACTATTTAAAGGCAAAGAAATTGGCGCATTAGGTCAAGTAGATGCGTTAGCTAAAACTTTAATAAAAACTAAGGTTAATGTACATAAGCTAGGCTTAGAAGACGGTTCCGTTGGTGTTGGTCTAAACATAGTATCTAAAGGTTTTTTGTCTTATTCTTCTTTACCTATTTCACTTAATGAAGCTCAAGCTAAAGAATTGGTTAATAAAATTAATGAAGCATTCAGTTTGAAGTCACTATAAGCCATTCAAGCAGGTCTTTTTAACAGTTGGTTAGGCTCTGCTCGCTTCACGTTATAACCAACAATTAAATTTCCCCTTAGCGGGACGTTAGGTGTACCTAAAATTGAAAGCAATAATAGAGTTAACGTTTCTGCGTGATGACACAGCAAAGGTTTGGATTACTGCCAGTAATGGACGTTTTTCGGGGGAAACTGAACAGTATATAAATGCGGATGTTTTACAAACACTATCTGAACAACTAGTTGGATTCCCGAAATCAAATTCTGATGAAGTGATATTTGAAATTGGAGAGAAAGGCTCAATTTATGGACATTGTAAATTTAAATTTTATTGTTTTGATTCCGCTGGTCACACAGCAGTTATAGTGTCAGTATCAAACGAAATAGCTGGTAATGAATCTGCTGATAACATTTGCTTTGCCAAATTTAAGATCCAGTTTGAGGCATCATCATTGGACAAATTTAGTTCTTCCATAAAGCGTGCTCTAAATTCTGGTGAAGGTAAGTCAGTATTATTGGGTATCAATACTTACACACAAAACATACCGAGCCATTACTCCTAACAATGCGATCAAGAGTGAAAACTTACAGTTTGCTGTTTTCTACTCCTTTCAACATTTTAGCAAACTATAAATTTCCCTTAGCGGGAGGTTAGGGAGCAGAGATAGTCTCTGCGAATTATCAAGGAGTTGCGAAATGATTAAGTTTTTATTTTTGTGTTTGTGCATAATACCTACTGTTGTATTAGCTGCTAGTGATGAATTTTATGACACAAGTACGATTCAAGAAGTAGAAACTATTTATTGGCTAAATCAAAAGCAAGATAGTGCAATTATTTATGCTAGATGGGCAAACTTTAAATTAATAAAAAATTTTATTGATACCGTAGTATTAACGGCTACAACAACCAAAAATCCAGTCAACCTAGAAAGTGCTGACATATTGTTGTTAATGTCTCCAAATCAGAATGAATTGTTTAAAGTGTACTTTACTGATGGCTTCATCACTATAAATGGACAATCATATACTGCAGATTCAGCAGTAATATCTAAGTTTAGAAGAATTAATAATAGTAGGATTGTTAAGGGGGATTCAATAATTCCCAAGGCATTAAAACGCGTTTTTAAATCAAATAGTTAGAGGTGAATGGTGTTAACTGCTCTCTGACAAGCGCTCAAGCGAGTGTTAAATGTATAGGATAGTCATGTTCAAACTGATAGTTTTAAGCTCAATCTTTATAGTCTCAATATTTTCACCTAAGGCGAAAAGTGATGAGTGTAATCTTACTGGTATTTGGGATCACTCAGCTAAACCGGCAAAACTTTTTATTGATTTAACTAAAGGTGAAATCTCAGTTTATTCTCATAACTTAAACCCTGAGTCCATTGGTTTAGTTGTATTAAAAAGTCTTAAGATAGACTCAACGAAATCTTCTTGGGATGCAAAAATGTATAGTGCAGCTGAAGGTTCATTTGTCGATGTCCAAATAACGGCAAAAAGCTGTAATCAATTAAGTGTTGGGTTTCAAGGCGAAGAAGTATTAGGACTAGTTAGGTAATTTACATATAACAAGCTATTTAAGCGGGAAAAATTGTAGTTGGCTGGTTCCGCTTCGCATCATATTTTAGCCAACTATTATTTGCCCGTTAATATGGGCGTTAGTTGCTTAGGAGATTTCTGTGTATTTCATCACTGCGTTTGGTTTAATAATGATCTGTCTAAGTATCGTCATGATTGTTAATCCAAATTATTGGTCAGATGGGATCGTAAGTTTCAGTAATAGAAGTTATTTCCATTGGTTCGAAGTTATTAGTCGGTTAGTTGCAGGGGTTGTCTTTGTACTTTTTAATCAATCTACACTGTATCCTCAATTAATACTTAGTATTGGCTATTTACTAATCGCTGTTGGTATTGGGCTTGTAATCATGGGTTCTGATAAGCATCGTAAATTTGCTGTTTGGTCAGCTCATAAATTTAAAAGCACATTCAGGCCTGCGGGGGTTGCTTCTCTTATATTTGGTATCTTTCTGATTTATGTATCAACTATTGGTGTGATCAGCAACTAAAAACACGTTCAAACGGACAAAAACAGTTGGCTGCTGTTTGTTGCTCACCTATAGTCAACTATTATTTGCCGCTTAATATGGGCGTTATAAGTTACAAGGATTGTATGAAGATCGTTTTAAAGTTTTTAGGGTTTATTTGGACAATTGCCTTCGTTTCATTTTTTGTACTTTCTCTTTACTCTGGATCTGGAGGTGAAATCCCACCTATAGCGAAAGAGTATATTGTTAGTTTCCAGCACCTATCAGAACAGTTTTTAACATCTTATTGGTTTTCTGTTGTTTTTGTTACCGGATGGTTTGGGGTTTCATATACGTTAGGAAAACAGAGTGGTTGGCAAAAACTAGCTAAAGAATATGGTAATAATCAACAGAAAAACTCAGTTGTAAAATTCCACACAGGAAATGGTTATGTGGGTAAAATTAGGCACAATGGTATTTTAAGAGTTGCCGGAAATAAAAGTGGGCTTTACTTAAGCGTTATTTTTCCTTTTAAGTTTGGTCATAAAAACCTGTTTATTCCTTGGGCTGATATTTCGGTCATTACATTAGAAAGTGGCTTATTTGCAGACAAAACTCCTGATGTTCTTAAGAAATTTGGTAAGTTGCTAACTAAGAATGAATATTTAAATATTAAATTTCATAAATTTCCAGAGCAACGTCTTATGATTCAAAGCTTTCAAGAGCTGACAGGTTTAATACCAAATTACTTAGAAAGATAGGTTTAGAGTTAAGTAGCTTATAACAAGCTATTCAGAGGCAACACAATTTCTTAACTATTATCGGTGTGTTTGTCCCTTAACATCAAAGGATTAGTGTTTGCTTCCTTCCTTTTTTGTTGTAATTATTTTGTTTATAATTTGTTAAGCATTCTGTGTTATTGTTTAACTATTAAGTTTTGTGGCTAAGTGATGCGGTAATTTATGCTTATCACTTCCATCAGTACAGTGCAAAAGCTTGTTTTTTAACTAAATTGTTTGCTAACAAGACATTCAAACTACAAACAACAGTTGACTGTTATCTCTGCGTTGTCAATTTTGGCCAACAATATTTTTACCGCTTAACGGGCGTTAGACATTTAAGGATAAATCATAGTATGGAGTTTCTAAAAAAGTTAATGATGTGGCTTGGTGGTCTATTTACGCTGATTGTAATCTTAATTATATTTTTAGCGGCAGGTTCATCTAGCTTTAAGGACGAACAAGAGCCATTTGTGCAACAGTTTATGGCTGATTTCAGTGAGCGCTGGGAAACACAGGACATATATGCTCGTTTGAGTAATGAATTTATTGAACAAATCAATACTCAAGAGAGTAAAATAATACTGGCCCAATTCAAAACGATGGGAAAAATTAAAAGTATTTCAGATTTTGAAATTGGTAATTACAATGCTCACACGTCTGGTACAACAGGCGAGTTTTCGTTCAAAGGCACTTTCGAAAACGGTGATGCTTTAATAAATATTACCATTAAAACTTCAGACATTGGTGTTCGTGTAGTATTTTTTAGGTTAACACCTTCAACACCATTTATTGATGTTGAGCCAATAAATCAAAAAGCTTAACAATAACTTCAAACGGATAAAAACAGGTGACTGTTTAACTTCGTTCAACATTTTCGCGAACTAAATTTTGCCTCTTAATTAGGCGTTATGCTCAAGGATTATTATGAAGTTTCTGCCCTTAATTTTACTTACCCTTATTAGTTTAAATTCATATGCCAAAAAGAGCTTTGAAGGTGTTATCACTTATTCTATTTCGGCAATCTCTCTGAATAAGAGCGTCTCAGACTCTGAAGTCCAAAATATTTATGGATATGAAATGAAGACTTATTACAAAGAGGGTTTTACAAAAATTGAAAAGAGTAATGACAATGTATGGGAAGTTTATATTTCAAAAGAAAACAAACAATACGTACGCTTTCGGAATTCGAATAAAGTAGAGACTTTCGATGGTTCAGATGAAACCAGAACTTTAGCCAGTATCAAGATCAAATCGTCCGATCTAACTATATTAGGATATAAAACTCAACTATTAACCATTCAGTATCAAGATGGAAGTATTTCTAAATATTGGTATTCATCGGACATTTACGTAGAGCCTGAGCAATTTAAAAAATTAAAGTTTGCCTTTCTTAATAAGTATTGGGAGAAGGCTCAATCTCCTTACCTGAAACATGAGCGTATTTCAGATGTTTCTAAAGTTGTTTATTTGGCAACAAATGTTAAAGAACAAGCTATTTCTAACGAAAAATTCAGAGTGTTTTGAGCATAAAAAGTCAATTAAGCAGGACTAATTACAGTGAACTGTTCGCTCTGTTCTATTATATCCCACAATTTTTAGCCCGTTAATAGGGCGTTATATTACAAGGAAAGTTTGTGCGCAAAATAACATTATTAACTTTAGTACTTATTTCTATTTGTGGCTGTTCTACAAAGCAGATAAATCTGGAACCTTCACCATTTAATTACCTTAAAGCTGATCAAAGTTTAATTGAGTTGCTCATTCAGAAAGGATCTAATGCTAAGAAAGTACACTGGGTAAGTTTTATGGTTGACTGCAAAAGTCAGCAACAAGTTGCTGAAATAATATCAAGAGCAAAAGTTGTTGGCTTTGACGATGATTACATATTCTATTCTGAAAAAAGGAAACTTTGGTCTTCATCTTTAAGCGCTTATATGAAGTTGAATTTAAGTGAGATTTCTTCATTTAGAGCTAAATTAATGCCCTTAATTCCATCAAACTCATGCGAAACAGTAGGTTGGGGCGCATCGGTAGAAATGTAATATAAGCTATACAAGCAGGAAAAATAACAGTTGGCTATCTGCTCTTTCGTCGCTTATTTTAGTCAACGATCATTTTCCACTTAATGGGGTGTTAAACGCACTGGGTTATCTAATATGGTTTGGAAGAAGCATCTCAAAAAAATACTATTTTTTCTATTGGCACTAAATATAAGCAGAATGGCATACAATGATTTAATGCAACCATCTCAGGAAGAATTAAAGACATCGTTTGAACAATATTTTACTGAAAATGATAATCGTATAAAAATGACATATTTTCACGTAGATAAAAATACTGTAGGTTTAGCATTAGAATTAAGTGGTATAGGTGAAAATCTTGATTCAAATGATAAAACTAAAATAAAAACGAACTCTGGTAAGTACATAAAAGATAAAGTTTGTAGGGACGCACAGCTTGTAGAATATATAAACGCTGGCAACTATGTTTCTATAGATATTAGGAATGGAGATAGTGATCGATTAGAGAATATTATGAATTTAAGCTTTTCAAAAGGTTCGTGCGTATAAGCCATTCAAGCAGGGCGTTAGGCTTTTATTGATGTTTAGAAATTAATTAAAATTCATCACAATTAAAGGAAAAAATAGATGAGTGAAGTAACAGTGGAAAATAGACCTACAACGAAAGGGTCTGCCAAAATAGTTTACATACTTTATATGGTCGGCTTAATCTTTGGTATAACTGGGATTATTGGCGTTGTAATGGCCTATATCAATAGGGACGAAGCACCTGAATGGTTAAAAACACATTATCAATTCCAAATTAGAACTTTTTGGATTGGTGCTCTTTTTATCTTTTTAGGTTCAGTTTTATCTGTGATCTTAATTGGTTGGTTTGTGCTGCTGTTTTGGATGGTTTGGCTAATAATTCGTTCGGTTAAAGGCATGAAAGCGCTTGATCAGGAAAAGGCTATTGATAATCCAACGGGTTGGTTTTTTTAAACGCCTCACAAGCTGTTAAAGCAAGACAAATAACAGTTGGCTCTTAATAGGGCGTTAGGTATCAAATATATACAAGGACAGTGTATGAAATCATATTTAGCATTTATATTTCTCTTGGTAAACTTTAGCAGTACAGCCAACGATGAAACTCTATTACCAACAAAGAAAGGACTTTATGATGTTGGTGGTTTTAAACTTTATTTAGAATGTTATGAAAACGATAAACCTAAGCTTATTTTAGAGCAAGGTTATAGCAGAGCAGGCTCGGATGGAGCTTGGATGAATAATGTTAAGCGGTTAAATAAAACTTTCAGTATTTGTTTATACGATCGTTTAGGGTTGGGGAAAAGTGAGAAAGGGCCTGTACCTTTTACCGTTTTTGATACGGCAAACTGGTTACATGAATTATTATCTGTCGCCAATGTTAAACCTCCATATTATTTTGCTGGTGGTTCCTATGCATCCTACATTATTCGAGCTTACAATCATTTATATACCAGTGATGTTTTAGGTGCTGTATTCATTGACCCAGGTATTTATGGGTATTTTCATACAATGGCTACAAGATGGCCTGATGGCTTTGAAACAGAAAATAAAGATTTGCAAGATATAATGGAATTTGAGTTAGGTGTAAAAGACCCTATGTTTAAAAACATGGCTGAAAAAGTAGATCACCTTAAAAGTTATGAGTTAATCACAGCTTCCAAAACTTTTGAAGGTAAGCCTCTTATTGTTCTTTTTTCAAAAACAAGTAAAGATTATATTAACCAAACACCTAGATATGATGAACCTTTTGTTCCCGACAGTATTGCTAAGCCTATGAATGATTTATATGCTAATGCAATTAACAGTTTTAAAGCTTTATCGACTGATACTAAAATTATTTTTTCTGAATCAAAAAGACATCATCTACATATAGCAGATCCTGATCTAGTTGTTAGTAATATTGAATCATTGATTGGTGGTAATTGATTCATAGCAAGGCATTCAAGCAGGCATTTAAACCATTGGTTAAGTGGCGTTAACATTGTAATCAACAATTAAAAGCCTCTTGATGGGGCATTAGCTGTATTTGTAGTATCCAGCTATTTTTTTGAATATTTCTGTTATTTCAGGAGATTGCTCAATTTTTCTTAACTCCAATATTTTATTTTGAGCCTTAAGATATGCTTGTTCAAAGGTTTTATTATCAATTGTGATATCAGTTTTTTTCTGTTTGCCATTTACGATAATTTGAATATGTAAAATTTGCTTTATTGAACCACTTTTATTTTTTAATGTTCGTTTTAGTCCAATAACGGTTCCATCAGGATGAAATATCTTATTTATATCTAACTGCATACGTATTTGACGATATAGTCTTTTTTGAGAGATTTCTTTTTGTCTTTTCTCTGCTAAAATTTTAGCTTTGTCACCATGCTTGGCAATAGAAAAGTATTCTTGAATACCAAAAACCTTATCTTGAACTCTATATCGCTTAACATTTTGTAAATTTGGGTGTGCCATGACAGTCATAATTGTAATATTTACCTGCGTTTAATGGAGTTAATTATAAATCGTTCATTCCTTAAACTTATTAGCCAGCAGGATTATAGATATTTTAATGTAATATTCAAGCTTAAATAGAAGACAAAAATGTAGTTTTTTTCTATGTAACAAGTAGGTAACATAAGGCTAACAAGCCATTTAACAAGGACAAGTAAGAGTTCGCTATTTGCTCCCTCGTCACTTTTTTAACCAACAATTAAAACCTCTTAATGGGGTGTTAGGAAGCTAAATGAAGGTTCAGCATATCATCGACGATTTAGAGTCTGTCTTTAGCAAGCAGCCTGAAACAAAAGACTATGATGTCGCCTTTGCATGTTACTCAGAAGATGGGTCAGGAAGTATAGAAATTGACTACGTGGAAGCCTTTGATTGGGATGAAGATGAAGAATTTTTTCTTATTCCTGAAAACTGTGCGAAACACTATGAGCGAGAAGCCGTTAAGTATAAAGCAGCGCACTTTGTAGAAGAATTAAAAAACATTAAAATTGAGAACTTTTCAGAATTTGAAACTTATGTAAGAGAAAAGATTAAAATAGCAAAGGACGGTTCTGTTATTTCATTAAACTCACCTATGTGGGGAACAGGCGTTCACGATATTGAGAAGTTTGTATATTTCTATCACGGTAAAGAGAGAGCATAGCTAAAGTAATACTGTGATCTCTTTTATCCATTATCTTTTCTTGGTGTCATTTGTAAGCCTAAAGTATCAGTAAAATTATAATTTTTGTCTTTTGCGGCCTTAACTTAAATATTGCCTAATGGTTATGCTATTTTGCTATGACACATCAATATTATAATAATTAAACAATCAGGTCTTTCTAAATAACATCATAATCATGAGTAATAGATAGTGTTACTTAGAGTGTTAATTAGCGGTGGGATTTCATAACACAATATAGGTCTGTAAAAAGCGTTATAATTTTGCTGATTAGTCGTTTAGATTGGTCTTTAGGCATAAAAAAAGACGTCCTAGGACGTCTTGATTCATTAATATGGTCGGAGTAGCAAGATTCGAACTTGCGACCTCACGTCCCCCAGACGCACGCGCTACCAAGCTGCGCTATACCCCGAATCAGTAAACATTAAGAGGGTTAATCTGTTTACTGCCTGTATAATAATGGTTTAAATACTGATTGCAATATAAAATATAGAAAATCAATCTGTTAGTTTATTTATTGTTCAATTTCTCTGCCTGCTTACTAAACTGCTTAATAAAGTTAACCCCATCAATCATTAATGGAAAATCAGAGTTTACCATTATGGGAGCCGCTAATTGTCGAGAGTAGCTTTGGAAATTACCGTTTTGATCAATAAACACCGATTTGTCTTTACTAAATACCATCATGCCATCGTCCATGGTATTGGCAATAATACGGTCTTTGGATAACCGCAGAACATTTTTACCATTACTATAGGTTGTTTCATTAATGTCACAGTTTAACCATTCCTGTATAAGGGTTGGTTGAATATCCATGTGACTGGTTAAATGGCTCACTGTTTTACTTTTACTTTCAGGTAAAATAAGTAACGAAGGTTTAATAGATAAACTGGTCGCCTTGGTCTTATTGCCAACGGAAGTGATCCAAATAATATCTTTAGTTTGTTTTGTTTTTTGTGCTAGTAGCAAAGCATCCATAAACAATTCAAATTGGTAAGTATTACTGTCAGCAAAATAAAATAAATGTAAGCCTACAGGTAAGCTATTAAGCTTATCAGCAAAGACTAGTGATGAAATATTATCAAGTGTCGTTTGCTGGCTAAATAAATGTTCAAAACCTTGTGATTCTGAAACTAGTTCTTTATTTATCTTGTCATGGATCATTGTGTAAGAACTTGCCAACTTATTTCTGTCTAATAATTGAAAGAGTAAAGGGATCGCCTTTTGTTCTTCCAAGCCTTCTTGGTAAATACTAGGCAAGCTGTAAAACAAGTTAAACCACGCGTTTTTGTGTAAGGCGTTATCTATATGATGTTCGAGCGTTAACTGGTTTTGGGTGTTTCTCTGCTTGAATTGCTTGATCTGCTTATCTGTTAAGCTTACATCGTTAACCACCATAAATACTGATTTTTGTATTGGTGTTTGTGATACACACGCTTCATTGAGCAGCGGGTATTGAGGAATAGCATTGGTAAAGGCTAGTGGGCTTGTTGTTCTTTCTATGTATGCTTCACGGTCAAACATACCGTATTTGGTGAGTAATGTTTTTGCCGTCGAAGGGTATGACAAAGGTAATACTGTGTCTTGCCTTAAAATATCATATTCTAAGTTCGCATCAGCCCAAATATGTAATAAGTGGCTAAAGAAAAAAGAACAGACTAAACCAATAACAACAAATTTTGCGAAGACGACTTTCTGTAAGTCTCTTAAATGTTTCCACGCATAATTACTCAGAATTAATTCAAAGGCTAAAATAAACAAGGTTAATACGATACTAACAAACCAAAACATACGGCTGTTATGTTGTATTTGCGTGCTAATTAGATCAACAATTTGTGCGCTTGAAGAAGCATTTAGATGGTAACCCAAACTGTTATATATATAAGCATCTAGCAGTAATATTAACAATTGCAGGGTAAAGACCACAGAGGCTGTTGCTCGAATAAAACGGGTATGTGGAAATATTAAGGTGATCGGGAATAGTATTAAAACAAAAGTCATAAAGGTTAAAAAACCCATATGACTAAACCACGTGGTGATTAAATAAAATTGTCCAAGGAATGTCTCGGGACCTCCTTCACTAAAAATATAAAAGGATGATAATCCAATGGCGGCAATTATATTAAAAAAAGTGAACCAATGGCTCCAACTGATCAGGTGTAACAGGCGCTTGCTATACGTTTTTGAATCAAATGCAACCATAGTTAATTATCATTCTCTTATTATTGTAGTTTATCAGTTCTATATTTTATGAATATAGTGGTAATTATAGGACTGACTTTTTTAAAGCATTAGTGAAATTGGTTACAATATCAGCTCTTTTTGCTTCAGGAATATTTTTATTAATAATTTCTGTTAAGGTATTTCCTAAGCACATTAGCGCTAGATCAGGGGTTGCAGACTCATTAACTAAAACATTATGTAAATCTTGGATAATTTTTTCTACACGTTCATTCGAATACTTGGATACAATAGGCATCTTAAATACTTAATAGGTTATTTGATAGATTGGTACAAGTTTATCAAATGCCTGAACAATATAAAACTGGCCTTTAACTATGAGCTTAATTATTTCAAACATTGCCCTACATTTTTTAACCAAAAAAGAAGAAACCGGTGAAGTTGTGCTGCGTTTAGGGCCAGAATCTATCGAAATCAGCAATAAGATTGAAAATTTTGTTGATGGACTTCATAAAATCTATAATGCTAAAGCGAGTAAAGCCTACGGACATTTTACCACTATGCCTGCAGCAGGAGATACTGCTCGTTTTGTTGATATTATGGAAAGCTATTTAGGTGAATCACAAAGTTTTTATGCTTTTAGTAGTCAGGCGGCTAATTTATTAAAAAATGAATTGGAAAAATATAACCTGGCAGAAACAGGCTACTTAGTTGTTTGTCACTATGAGTACATGGGCGGTCGTTATTTACTTGCTACAGTGATCCCCGTTTCTGAACATTATTCTGTCGATGGCGAATTAAATATTTCTGCTGACAAACACCTTGATACCGCGCGTATGCAATTAGCAGCGCGTATCGATTTATTTGATTATAAAGAAAACCAGCAAGGTAATAAGTATGTTTCGTTTATCAAAGGTAGAGCGGGTCGTGTTGTTTCTGATTTCTTTTTAGACTTTTTAGGTTGTGAAGAAGGCTTAAATTCCAAAGAACAAACACAAACGTTAGTGCAGGCCGTTGAAGATTATGTTGCTGTTAATCAACTTGATGCGACAGAAAAACAGAATACTCGCAAAGAATTATTGAGTTACTGTAAAGAACAAAAAAGTGCTGCTCAGGATGTCTCCATTCAAGAAATAGGGCAAGTGATCAAGCAAGAGGGCGCCACTCAAGATTTTCACCAATTTTGCCAAGAGCAATCTTATCCGTTGGAAGAATCTTTTCCACATGATCAAACGGTTGTTAATAAAGTCACTAAGTACTCAGGGTATGGTAACGGGATCAGCTTGAGCTTTGAACGCAGTCACTTTGGCGAAGACGTTGTTTACAATGCGGCAAATGAAAGTATTACTATTTATAAAGTACCACCAAATTTAAAAGATCAATTATTAGCGTTATTGCAAACGGCTGATAAGAAAGAGCAAGACGCTCATCAATCTGAAAATACAGAATTTTAAACTTAGTTAACTAATTTATAGGTATAAAAATGACAACATTAACCATTACTCGCCCAGACGATTGGCATGTACATTTACGCGATGGCGATGCTTTAACGACCACAGTTCCAGATACTAGCCGTTACTTTGGCCGCGCTATTATTATGCCAAACTTAGTTCCTCCAGTTACCAATGCTGAATTAGCGACGCAATATCATCAACGCATTATGGCTGCTAATATAAACGGCTCAAAACAAAGTACGCCATTTCAACCATTAATGGTGCTTTATTTAACTGATAAAACCACCGTACAAGAAATATACGACGCTAAAGCAACGGGTCTTGTTTTTGCGGCTAAGTTGTATCCTGCTGGGGCAACGACAAACTCTTCTTCTGGTGTGACGAGTGTTGATAACATCGCTGATGTACTTACAGCAATGCAAGAAGTGGGCATGCTTTTATTGATCCACGGCGAAGTGACTGACAGCCATATTGATATATTTGATCGTGAAGCGATATTTATTGAAACTATTTTAACGCCCTTAGTAGCAAAATATACGGAATTAAAAATAGTTTTAGAACATATAACCACTAAAAATGCGGTCGAATTTGTTGAACAAGCAGGTGATAACGTTGCGGCGACAATTACCGTTCACCATTTATTATTTAATCGTAACGATATGTTAGTTGGCGGAATTAAACCTCATTACTACTGTCTACCTATTTTGAAACGTAACATTCATCAACAAGCATTAATTGCTGCAGCAACTGGAGGCAGTCGTAAATTTTTCTTAGGAACTGATTCTGCTCCTCACCCACAACATGCCAAAGAATCTGCTTGTGGCTGTGCGGGATCTTATACGGCACATGCTGCAATTGAGCTTTATGCTGAAGCATTTGAAGCAGCAGGGGCCTTGGATAAATTAGAGGGCTTTGCGAGTTTACATGGGCCAGCATTTTATAATTTACCCGTTAATAACGATAAAATAACTTTAGAAAAAGCCCAATGGCATGTACCAGCGACGATGTCGTTTGGTCATGATGTTGTTGTGCCAATCCGTGCTAACGATACTATTGCTTGGCAAGTAAAAGACTAGATTTAAATAGGAAGTAATAATGCAATTATTTGTAAATGATTTAACGGTCATTGATTTTTCATACTGTTGCCAGGAACGTGGCATTGTCGGCGAGAGTTGGATCGTTGATGTACTCCTTGATGGTGCTCTCAATGAAATGAGCATGGTGCTTGACTTTGCTGTGGTTAAAAAGCAAATTAAAGCAATTATAGATGATGCTGTTGATCATAAATTATTATTACCGATGAAAAACGAATGTATTACTGTTACTGATTCATTACATCAGGAAAACCATGAATACGTTGATTTTATTAGTGAGCGAGCCAGTTACTATTTACAGTCACCAAAATGTGCTTTTGCTAAAATTACTAGCGATACGATTGATGTAGCATCTGTTACTGAGCATTTAACCGCAATAATTCTTGAGCAATTACCACAAAATGTTCAAGGTCTTAAGCTAACCCTTCGACCAGAGAATATAAGTGGCGATTTTTACCACTACACCCATGGTTTAAAATTACATGACGGAAATTGTCAGCGTATTGCCCATGGTCACCGTTCTACTATTCATATCTTACAAAAAGGTCAACGGGTAGCTGCATTAGAAAAAGCTTGGTGCTTACGTTGGCAAGATATTTATATTGCTTCAGATGTTGACCGTGTTGCAAAAGCAGATATTGAACTGTCAAATTTTGCTCAACATAATTTGACGCCCGATCACCATTTCTTTTCTTATACCGCGCCACAAGGTCGCTTTGACATCGCGGTTGAGAATAAGGTATTAGACGTTGTCGATTGTGACTCAACCGTTGAGCTTTTAGCCGACTTTATTGCCAGACAATTAGTTGCTGATAATCAAAGTGATGTAACGGTTGTTGCCTTTGAAGGTGTTGGTAAAGGCGCTATTGCAAATGCTTAATACTAAAAACATTAAGCTTATAACCTTTTGTTTAGCCAGTGTTTTTTTTAGTCCGTACACGTTTGCTGATATTAAGCTTTCGGGAGAAATAAAGCAGGGCGCTTTAGTCATAGGTAAAACAGCTAATAATAATGTCGTTACTTTTAATGGGAAAGTGCTACCTTTATCTGCATATGGCGATTACGTTTTTGGATTTAGCCGCGATGATGAGAAAACGCATCAATTAGTGATCACTCAACCAAATGGTGAAAAAGAATTAAAGTCTTTAACACCGGCAAAGCGTCAATACGATATACAGCGTATTGAAGGTATTGCCAAAAAAATAATGAACCCAAATCCAAAAGCTATTACTCGTTCTAAGCAAGACGGCGCGCAAGTGAGTGCAGCCAGAAAAACCTTAAGTAATAAAACTGATTTTGCTAAAGGATTTATTGCACCAATAACAGGTATTATTACGGGTGTTTATGGTAGCCAACGGGTTTTTAATGGTGTGCCTAAACGTCCACATTATGGTTTAGATTACGCAGGAAAAACCGGCGATCCAGTCAAAGCTCCCGCAGCGGGCACTGTGGTAATGTTCGTACCTGATATGTTTTATTCAGGTGGCACTATGATAATTGATCACGGTCATGGTATTACTTCTAGTTTTTTACATTTAAGTAAATCTTACGTTAAAACCGGTGACGAAGTTAAAAAAGGACAAGTTGTTGCTGCCGTTGGCTCTAGTGGCAGAACTACAGGTCCTCATTTAGATTGGCGTATTAATTGGTTTAATATGCGCTTAGATCCCGCATTAGCGTTAAGAGCTGTTGCCATTAAATAGAAAATATTAACGCTATATATTAAGGTCTACATTCATTTATTAAATCGGTAGTAAGTTATACAAATGAATGAGTGTAGGATTAATTAACCCGTCGTTTTTTACCACTTTCAGCACGTTTCTTATTTTCACTTTGAACATATACCGTATCGGTTGTTGCCATGCTTGCATGACCCAGATCTTCTGAAATATCTTTAAGAGGGCGCCCACGTTCAATTTCCATACTTGCACCGGTATGCCTTAACCAATGGGCAGAAGCTTCTTTCAATTTTAATGCCTTATTTTCACCTTCGGATCTACGCATATTTTCATGTGCTTGATCAAAAACACTTTGAACTAAACGGCGTAAATGTCGAGATGTCATACCACCTTGGCCACGAACTTTCTCAACAAGAATTGAATTTTCATTACTTGATGGCAAACCTAATAAACCTCGGGAAGAGCGGTAACGCTCTAAAAAAGGTAAGAAATCAAGAGGAACCGTGATGTCACGCAATTTACGGCTTTTTCCAAAGACTTTAAGCCACCAATTTTCATCATCATCTTGCCAAAAGTGTCCCATTGTAGGTGACCAATTTTCACGTTCCGATAGTTCAGAAATTCTTAAAAAAAGGGTTTTTAATGCGGATATAACAAATAAATTTCGTTCAAATAGTGGGTTTTCATCAGCCATTTCAATGGCTGTATCTAAAACATATTGCCATTGGCTAGCGGTTAGACGTTTAACTTCTTTAACTTGAGAGTCTATTATAAAATGTCGGCAATCTTTTTTAGCTATTTGTGCAGGATTACCAATGCAAAAATCCTCAGCCATTAAATAGTTGTAGAAAACGATAATTGCGGTAAACATTGATGAAAGTGTTTGTTGTGATGGACGATATTTTTTCTTATCGATGATGTATTCAGATTTTAGACTTTTAGGTGCTTGGATTTTATATGGGAACCAAAGCTCATTAGCTAAGGAATAACCATTGGATATTTTGAAACGTTCTTGATTTGATGTACCAATCCAAGTAACTGGTGGCTGCCAACAAAAGTCAGCATATTCAAGTAAGTCTGATTTACGTAATTGGTCTATTGGTTTTTTCTTTTCAATAAATGACCACAGAAGAAAACGTTCAACGTCATTTCTAAATCGGTCATAAGTGTGAGTAGATTTATTTCTACCTATATAAGTAAGGAAGATTTTCCCCCAATCAAATTGTTCAAGCCACCAAGGTTCATTTGATGAGAATATTTTATCTAACTCTGGGTAGTCATCAAAATCAAAATCACACAAATCAATGTATGGTGGATATAAAGGAACAGGTTTATTTAACAACATTATTTTGAAAACCAAGTAGATAGTACGTATAAATGCAGTCTAAACCATTATACTCACTATGTCCAATACTGAAGAGTATCGGACATAGTGAGCTATATGGAATCTAGGGAAGTGCTCCCCGTAATTACTCGTAGATTAAAAAGCTTCTGATCTGCTATTTTAGTCTTAATTTACTTTAATTTCTTTCATAAACTTGTCGTCTAGCAACGCGATAAATTACGAACGTTGTTTATCGCGTCAAGTGTTAAGGCGCTAACCCTAGTCGTTGAAATGCAAAAGCACCAATACCTACTAGCACTAATAATAAAACAAGCTTACTTTTAACGGCTGAAGTATTTCTGTAAATACGAGGTTTATGTTCTTGTATCACTTTAGCTTCAACACCTTCAATACGACAATTAACGGCTTTGCTTTTACCGTTAGTTTGCTTTTCTACTTCAAAGTAAATTAAATCACCTACTTTAGGTTTTCTGCTCATCTCTTTTAATGATGATATATGAATAAAGGTATCTTTAGTCAGTTCACTCGATTGAATGAAGCCAAAACCTTTATTATCTTTCCAACTTGTTAATTGTCCTTTGTGCATCACGATTCCATTACAGCGTTTGGTTATAAACTATTAAAGCTTGTTCTAGGGTAAATATCATAATAATTATCATTAAAAAAGACCAGTCGAATTTGGTTCGACTGATCCTCTTTACTATAATTTAATGACGTTAATATTACATATGGTCAATAATACAATCACCAAACTCTGAACATGTAACGAGTGTTGCACCATCCATCAAACGTTCAAAATCGTAAGTGACTGTTTTAGCGTTAATGGCACCTGACATACCTTTAAGTAATAAATCAGCAGCTTCAACCCAACCCATATGTCTCAACATCATTTCTGCTGACAAAATAACAGAGCCTGGATTAACTTTGTTCAAACCCGCATATTTTGGTGCTGTGCCATGTGTTGCTTCAAAAATGGCAATATCATCATTCATGTTCGCGCCTGGTGCAATACCAATGCCGCCAACTTGTGCTGCTAATGCGTCAGATATATAGTCACCGTTTAAATTTAATGTTGCGATAACACTGTATTCTGCGGGTCTTAATAAAATTTGCTGTAGCATTGCATCAGCAATAACATCTTTAATGATGATCTCTTTACCCGTTTTTGGGTTTAAAAATGAACACCAAGGACCACCCGCAATAAAGTCAGCACCAAATTCATCACGTGCTAATTGGTAACCCCATTCTTTAAAGGCACCCTCGGTATACTTCATGATATTACCTTTGTGTACTAAAGTTACCGACTCTCTGTCGTGATCAATAGCATACTGAATGGCTTTTCTCACTAAGCGTTCGGTACCTTCCTTAGATACTGGCTTAATACCTATACCACAGTTCTCGGTGAAACGAATTTTTGTTGCGCCCATTTCATCGATTAAAAACTTAATCATTTTCTTCGCTTGATCAGATCCCGCTTTATACTCAATACCAGCATAGATATCTTCTGAATTTTCTCGAAAAATAACCATATCTACTTCGCTTGGTTTTTTAACCGGGCTTGGTACACCGGTGAACCATTGTACTGGGCGTTGGCAAACATATAGATCTAATATTTGTCTAAGTGCAACGTTTAATGAACGCATGCCACCACCTACAGGCGTAGTTAACGGCCCTTTTATACCCACTTTAAACTGCTTAAACATTTCTAATGTTTCATCAGGTAACCATGTTTCTGAATCGTAAACTTGGGTTGCCTTTTCACCGGCATAAACTTCCATCCAGTGAATCTTACGATCACTGTTATAAGCTTTTTCAACAGCAGCGTTAACAACTTTTATCATTGGCGGTGTTACATCGATGCCAATACCGTCACCTTCAATAAAAGGGATTATCGGATTATTCGGGACACATAGCTGCCCGTTTTCACAGGTAATGGCTTGACCTTCAGTCGGGATTGTTACGTTCGTAGACATATATGATTCCTCTTCTTTAGCACAATAACGTTAACAGGTATTAACTTTAAAGCTATATTGTTTGAATTATGGATAAAACTGCTTATTTTAGTATAGGTTATCTTTACTTGAATGTTAAAAATAAATGAAAAAGACCTGCAACACTAATACAGAATAGGTGATATTGACTATAACCGAGGTGAATAATTTAAACAACCGTTTAAATTATGTGTTTGAAAGCTATTAATAACCGCTAATGAAATAAAATAGCTTGGTGAAAGTAAACTATCTTGAGATAATTACTTTTAATATTATTTTTTAGGATTGTTGATGAAACTATTAGTACGTAACTTATCTCGCTCTACAACCGAACAAGAAATTCGGATTTTATTTTCAGCTCATGGTGGTGTCACCGAATGTACTTTAGTTTTAGACCAAGAAACGGGAAAATCTAAAGGTTTCGCGTTTGTGGCAATGCCTAATGAAGCAGAAGCTAAAAAAGCGATTAAAGCACTGCACGAAACTAGAATTGGTAGTAATAGAATTAGAGTGAAAATATCTAAGTAAGACTAATTATCATTATTAGCATTCAATAAAAAGGCTGAGTATCAATTAAGATACTCAGCCTTTTTTATCTTTATAACTTAACGAATGTTACGTTACAGTAAGCTAGACAATATAGTATTAAACGTTTCGCTTGGACGCATCGCTTTACGCGCTAGGTCAACATCAGCATAATAATAACCGTTGATGTTCATTGAAGGACCTTGAGCGGCATTTAACTCAGCAATAATTTTAGCTTCTTGCTTAGTTAATGCTTGAGCAATAGCAGTAAAACTCGCTTTTAACTCTTCATCATTTGTTTGTTCAGCAAGTGCTTGTGCCCAGTACATAGCAAGATAAAAATGGCTACCACGGTTATCTAATTCACCCACTCTACGTGAAGGCGATTTGTTTTCATCGAGGAACTTACCTGTTGCTGAATCTAGCGTATCAGCAAGTACTTGCGCTTTGTTATTCTTGGTATGAACGCTTACATGTTCCAAAGAAGCAGCAAGGGCTAAAAATTCACCCAAAGAATCCCAACGTAAATGGTTTTCTTTTTCAAATTGTTGAACATGCTTAGGTGCTGAACCACCCGCGCCTGTTTCAAATAATCCGCCGCCATTCATTAGTGGCACAATTGAAAGCATTTTAGCGCTGGTGCCCAATTCTAAAATTGGAAATAAATCAGTTAAGTAATCACGTAAAACGTTACCGGTTACTGAAATAGTATCTTCACTCTTAGCGGTACGCGCTAAAGTAAACTCACAGGCTTTAACGGGTTCTAAAATCTGAATATCTAAACCTGTTGTATCATGGTCAGCTAGGTAGGTATTTACCTTTTTAATCATCTCTGCATCATGGCCACGATTTTCATCTAACCAAAATACTGTCGGTACGTTAGTTGCTTTAGCACGTGTAACAGCAAGCTTAACCCAATCTTGAATAGGCGCATCTTTAACCTGACACATTCTCCAAATATCACCTTGAGCAACGTTATGTTCTAACAAGGTTTCGCCGTTGTCATTAACTACTCGAACCGTACCTTTACCTGTCATGGTAAATGTTTTGTCATGTGAACCGTATTCTTCAGCTTTTTGCGCCATTAGACCTACGTTCGGCACTGTACCCATTGTTGTTGGGTTGAATGCACCATTTTCACGACAAAAATCGACAACCGCTGAAAAAACACCGGCGTAGTTACGATCAGGGATCATAAACTTAGTATCTTTTTGATTGCCATCACGATCCCACATCATACCAGAAGCTCTTAAAGCCGCAGGCATTGAAGCATCAATAATTACATCGCTTGGTACATGAAAATTAGTAATACCTTTGTCTGAATCAACCATCGCAACTTCTGGACGTGTGGTATAAACAGCGGCTAAATCGGCTTCAATTTCTTTTTGTTTTTCGCTTGGTAAACGAGATATTTTTGCATAAACATCGCCAATACCATTATCGGCATCTACACCAAGTTGTTCGAAAATAGCAGCATGTTTGTCAAAAACATCTTTATAGAAAACTTTTACTGCATAGCCAAACATGATTGGATCTGAAACTTTCATCATGGTTGCTTTTAAGTGAAGAGAAAGTAAAACGCCCTCTTCTTTAGCTTTAGCTGTTTGTGTTTCATAGAATTCAATTAATGCCGCTTTGCTCATTACTGCCGCATCAATAATTTCTTTGTCTAATAACGGTAAGTGCTCTTTTAATAAAGTGACCGCACCATTTTCGCTAACGAATTCAATCTTTACATTGGTTTCGCCATTAATAGTGGTTGATTTTTCACTACCGTAAAAGTCACCCGCTGACATATGAGCAACGTGTGATTTAGAATCTTTTGACCAAGCACCCATAGAATGTGGATTTTTGCGTGCATATTGTTTAACCGAGCTAGGCGCACGACGGTCTGAGTTACCTTCACGTAGAACAGGATTAACCGCAGAGCCTAAAACTTTTGCGTAAGTAAGCTTAATAGATTGCTCAGCTTCATTTTGTGGTTCAGCTGGGTAGTTTGGTAAGTTATAACCTTTAGCTTGAAGCTCTTTAATAACGGCTTCTAGCTGTGGTATTGAAGCTGAAACATTAGGTAATTTAATGATGTTAGCTTCTGGTGTTTTAGCTAACATGCCTAATTCGGATAAAGCATCACTAACACGTTGTTCTGCTGTTAAGTATTTTGGAAAGTTTGCTAATACACGTGCCGCAAGTGAAATATCACGCGTTTCAACGTTAATACCAGAAGAAGCCGTAAATGCCTGAATAATTGGTAATAAAGAGTGAGTCGCCAATGCAGGCGCTTCATCGGTAATCGTATAAATTATTTTTGTTGAATCTGAGCTCATTTACTTTCCTATTGCTAATTGCCTAATAAAGTGAAAATACCACCTATTGGCGTTATTCATCACTCTATTACTATTAATTATTCCGCGAGAACGCTAAAGCGTATTAAAAATTTATGACTATTTATTCGCGATCTATGTGCCTGAGTAAGTACAGACATAAAAAACCAGTGGCTGTACCACTGGTTAACCTGAGTATTATAAACCTCCAAGTAAGCTTCGTAAACAATATGGCTATAATTACAAATAACTATGTTGTATATATAGCCATTATTTATTCTAACCAACCTTTGTCAATTGTTAATGAAAACAATAAAGGCGAAAAAGATTTGTATTTTTCATCATTTGACGGACACTTTGCATTCTCTATATAATGCGCTTTCCATGGATCATTGATTAGCCAAATTTTATTTTTCGCTACTGCAACGCCTTCTAATGAGGTGTTACCGATAGGCTCCCAATCACTGCATTCATTATTTTCAGCACTCACTGGCGCTAAAAAATTCATCGCAATAATTTTTGTTGGTTGTTTCTTTGCCAAATCGATAATCCATAATTGATCATCATTCCTAGCTGCAGCAACGATATAACCAGGGTGATTATCCTTCGATAGATAGTCCATACCATTTATAGGGTGCCCACCCTGACTAAATGTCGGTAATAGAACTTCGGTATCAATTACCGGAGCAAATTCATCAGTCGCCCAAAAATTTTCGCCTAACACCAACGAAAAAATACGCGCCAAACCCTGACTGTCTTTTTCTAAACCAAGGTATAAAGTGTTGTCCTGACCAAAAGCTAGTCCCTCGATACCATCATTAGAAAAGTCACCCACGTTATAACTTGCGTCAAATTGTAAGGGTCTAACATGCGTCATTGATAATATATTATTATCATCAAGCGCTAATCTCACAATAAGTGTGGGGTATGTTGTCGAACCGGTATTTTGAAAACGCTGCTGACATGCCGATGAAAGTTCATCGCCATTACGGGCGTCTTCGGTCACTATAATGAAAACTTTATCATTGTTAGGGTCAACCGCTAAAGCTTCAAAATCAGGCTCACCTGCTAGATACGAGGAAAAGCAGCTGGACTTTACCTGGCTAGACATGGTCATGAGCATTGATTTTTCTTCTACTAATCCACTCGTGGGCTCAATAATATGTAATTGTTTCTGCTGAGACTTATCAGCTGAACCATCAGAGAGCGTCAGTAACTTGCCGCGCCATAGCTTTAACGCGGAGGTTTGTGGATCGAACATAACTTGCTGATCAGCTTCTACCAGCCACTTTCCCTTTAAAGTCACTTGCTGATGAATGTTATCATCAGCAAGTACAGTAAAAGCAGAGAGATAGATAGCTATAAAGGGTAGCAGCTTCATTAACAACTCAACCTGTAATTATTTTAAAAGGTGTAATATATTGGTAAGGTCAGATTTGCCTTCAGCAATTTCTTCTTGTGTTAATCCTGACAATTCATGTGGAAATACCAACCATTCATCAGACTCGTGAACATAGTAGTCTGGTTTGATATCAACCACGTTATTGGTTGGCTTATACCAAGGACAAGCAATGCGAACATCTGTTGGCATATTATTACGCGCTAATTTTTTAAGTTGTTTTATTAATGCATCAATACTGCGGCCTGAATCAAAAACATCATCAACAATTAATAAGCCATCAGTTGCATTGGCATTTTCGATAATGTAATGCAAACCATGCACTTTGATTTCTTTACTTTGTTGGTTAATGCCGTAGTAAGAAGAAGTACGGACAGCGATATGATCTGTTTCAATATTTTTAAAATCAAAATACTCCTGAACAGCAATACCAACAGGTGCTCCACCACGCCATATGCCTATGATAAATTGTGGACGAAAACCATCTTCAAAGACTTTTGCGGCCAGTCTAAAAGAATCTTCTAGTAATTCTTGTGCGGTGATAAATTTTTTATTCATAGTGGTTGTTTCTTACTGTAAAAGTAGTGTAATGTGGCGAATTATATCAATTCTTGACCGAATGGTTAAGTAAATTATTCAGTGAATTAACGTTTATTATTTACCTGTACTCAAAAAACTTGAGTTTAACTAAGAGAAGTATTAATGCAAAAAACAATATTAACAACTGCTAGTTTACTATTTAGCTTAATGTATGTTTCACCAAGTTACTCTCAAGAACTAAAAGTAGCTTCATGGAATATCGCTTGGTTAGGTTCTCATGAGTATAATAAACGAAAATCAGATGATTATCAGCAATTAGCCGTCTATGCTAAACAACTTGATGCCGATGTGATTGCTTTACAAGAAGTTGAAGATGAAAATTGGGCAAAAATGGTCTTCGGTAACGAATACGATTTTTATTTTTCAACTAAAGATTGGGTACAGCGTGTTGGTGTTGCCGTTAAAAAATCAGCGGGCTTAACAGTGGTTGCCAAAGAATATAAAGCATTAAATGTTACCCGTGTCAGACATGGTATGGACTTAACCTTATCTCGAGATGGTAAACAAATCAGGTTACTTGCCGTACATTTAAAGTCTGGTTGTTTTGCTTTGCCACTTGATAGCAAATATCTTGCAGCGATGCCAAGTAGTACAGATAAAGAATTAAGACTAAAAGAAGCCTGCACTACATTAAGTATGCAAATAGACCCACTTGAACGTTGGGTAGATGAACGAGCTAAAGATAATGAAGCCTTTATTGTACTTGGCGATTTTAACCGCAGGTTCTCACAAGATGTAAGTCATCAATATGCCGAAGACCAAGGTTTATGGCAAGCACTTGACGATGAAGGCAATGAAGCACTTTGGACACCAACAATGACTAAAGAGTCTGCTTGTTGGGGCGGCTACTACAAAGATTATATCGACCATATTGTTTTTAACCCTAGCGCTAAAAACATGTATATTGAAAACTCTTTTGAACAATTAGTTTTCAAAGAAAAATATACTCGTGAGCTTGCTAATACATTAACAGACCATTGCCCTATTTCGGTTAAAGTACAGCTTTAAACATTTAATAAGGATTTTGAGCTAGAATAGACGACAGACATAAACCGTTGCTAGTGATAACTAGCAACACTTTATATTATCAGGACAATAGACCCACATGTATAACAAGCAACTGCCACTTATAGACCTTCACCGACATTTAGACGGAAACATTCGACCTAAAACTGTTTGGCAATTAGCTCAGAAAAATAATATTGATTTACCTGAAACTAATTTCGAAGACTTTTTACCTCATATTAAAATTACTGATAATGAAGCCGACCTGCTCGCTTTTTTAAAGAAGTTAGATTGGGGCGTGCAAGTACTCTCTTCATTAGATGATGTTATTCGCATCGGTTATGAAAATGTTGAAGATGCTTATCTGGCTAATATTGATTATGCCGAATTACGTTTTTCACCTTTTTATATGGCAATGACCCATAAACTTCCTATTGAAGGTGTTGTGGAAGCGATTATTGAAGGCGTTAACCAAGGCCGTAAAAAGTATCCGACCAAAATAAATTTAATTGGTATTTTGAGCCGTACTTTTGGAGTAGACAATTGTGAAACTGAGCTCAACGCCCTTTTAGCCCATAAAGATAATATTGTTGCACTTGATTTAGCGGGAGACGAATATAATTTTCCTGGTAGCCTTTTTGAAAGTCACTTTAAGAAAGCATCACATGCGGGTTTGCAAGTAACCGTGCATGCGGGTGAAGCAGCTGGACCAGAAAGCGTTTGGCATGCTATAGAAAAATTGGGAGCGACTAGAATTGGTCATGGTGTCGCTTGTGTAAAAGATCAAAAGCTAATGGACTACATGCTTAAACATAACATTGGTCTTGAGTCTTGCCTGACGTCAAATTATCAAACAGGTACGATAAAAGATTTAAGTCAGCACCCAGTAAAAACTTTTTTAGCAAATGGCCTTAATGTTTGTTTAAATACCGATGATCCTGCAGTTGAGAATATTGAGCTTGAAGATGAATTTAACCTTGCCAGTAACTTACTTAAACTCAGTGAAGCACAAATAACGCAATTACAAAGCAATGCCATTGAAATGAGTTTTTTAAGCCATGATGAAAAACAAACATTACGCCAATTAAAACTATAGCGTAAAGATAATATTGCTATCAATCACACTGCGATTATAAATTTTATGGGTTGTTGTTAACCTTAATGATTAATAGGTAATTGATCGTTACAGTACTTAGTATTATTATACCCATATTAACTTTTAGGCGACTTTTAAATAGTCGCCATAAACATTTTTTTCAGTAAAAAACCCTTGATAGCAGTTTGATCCCATCAGGTCTGGCTAGAAACTTACTGAGTTACACTTAAAAACTAAAGGATAACTCTTATGCCAACTCCACATATTGAAGCTCAAGCAGGCGACTTTGCAAAAACTGTATTAATGCCGGGCGACCCACTTCGCGCTAAATATATTGCCGATAATTTCTTAGAAAATGTTAAATGCGTTACACGTGTTCGAAACATGTTTGGCTACACGGGCACCTATAAAGGCAAGCCTATCTCAGTAATGGGTTCTGGAATGGGGATCCCTAGCGTTTCAATATACGCGACTGAATTATACAAAGACTACGGCGTTGAAAGTATTATTCGTATTGGTTCTTGTGGCGCTGTTCGTGATGACATTAAAGTACGTGATATTGTTATTGGTATGGCAGCAAGTACCGACTCTAACGTTAACAGACAGCGTTTTCATGGCGTTGATTTTGCCGCATGTGCAGACTTTTCATTGTTAAAGAGTGTTGTAGATACGGCTGAACGTTTAAATAAACCTGTGCGCGTTGGTAATATTTTTACGGCGGATTTATTTTATACTCCGCAGCCTGAAATGTTTGCCACCATGGAAAAGTATGGAATTTTAGCGGTAGAAATGGAAGCTGCTGGCCTTTATGGCGTTGCAGCAGAATACGGTAAAAAAGCTTTAACGGTATTAACCGTGAGCGATCATATTAAAACTGGTGAACAAACTACCGCAGATGAGCGCGAAACCACCTTTAAAGACATGATGGAATTAACCTTAGAAAGTATTCTATAACGTTATATTCGTTCATTCTGAATATAAAAAAGGGGTTAGCATTTTTGCTAACCCCTTTTTTTATAATCATTATTTACACGAATAACAGCTTTTTAATCAAAGCCACATCGCTACTTATTGTTAAAGTTAAGCTCAGTCAGAAAGCTGGTGCCGTAATCCATTTTATCAACATTAAACATTTCAGCTATGGTTTGCCCTAAATCAGCAAAAGTTGTTCGTTTACCTAAATTTACCGAAGCAATATTGTGATGATAAGCCAATACTGGCACATACTCACGGGTATGGTCGCTACCTGGCCACGTTGGGTCACATCCGTGGTCAGCGGTTAAAAACAGCACATCATTATCGGTCATCGCATTGAGAACTTCAGGGATGCGCAGATCGAAGGCTTCAAGTTCTTGTGCATAGCCAACCGGGTTACGTCTATGGCCAAAATCTTGGTCGAAATTAACCAAATTAGTAAATATTAACGAATTATCTGCTGCACTATTAAGATGTTTAATACTGGCATCGAGCAAAGCATCTAAGCCCGTCGCTTTGGTTTTTTCGCTAATACCTTGATGGGCAAAAATGTCAGCAATTTTACCAACACTGATCACATGCGTACCGGCATCAAAAATTTTATCTAGCACGGTTGGTGCTGGTGGTAATACCGAATAATCGCGGCGGTTACCTGTTCGAGAAAAATTGTCTGGGTTGTCACCGATAAAAGGTCTGGCAATAACTCGCCCTATATTAAGGCCTTCAAGTTCTGTTCTTACTGTTTCGCAATACTTATAAAGATTGTCTAGACCAAAATGTTCTTCATGTGCGGCAACCTGAAAAACACTATCTGCTGAGGTATAACAAATAGGTAAGCCAGTTTTGATATGCTCTTGTCCTAACTTTTCTAAGATAACCGTACCTGAGGCATGACAATTGCCTAGCATATCGCTAAAGCCAGTGGCTTTGTTAACTTTATCTATTAGGTCAACCGGAAAGGCTTCTTCTTTATTGGTGAAATATCCCCAGTCAAAGAGAACCGGCACACCTGCCATTTCCCAATGACCACTTGGGGTATCTTTACCTGTGCTTATCTCTTGTGCGTAGCCATAAGCCCCTTTTTGAGGTTCACCGCCTTGCTGTGGAAAATCGGTATTTGACGCCTCATGGCAAGCTTGAAATAAGCCTAAACTTGCCAAATTAGGTAAGTTTATCGCTTTGCCTGTCTCTGCATAATATGCTTTAGCGAGGTTAGCAAGGGTATTTGCACCTACATCACCAAACTCAGCTGCATCAGCAGAGTAACCGATACCAAAACTGTCTATTACTAAAACTATTGCGCGGGCCATACCATTTCCTTTATGATCTTTTTTCAATATATATTCATAAATAGCAGAATAAAACATGACCACATGGTCAAGTTGTGCTAATTTACCATCTTTTGAAAATGGGGTAAATGATGCTTTAAAATATACGCGAATAAAGTAACGTATTTTTGATCATTTAACCGTAAAAGTATAAAATTAGCGTTAATTACTATCACTTTATCACTAATGATAGGATTAAAACCATTTCTGAAGCTGAATTATCGACAGGCATAAACAATTGAACGCAAATAAACCGACAATCATTACAATCACAGGTCCTTCTGCATCGGGTAAAACCCTTTTTGCGCATACTATTCACGACGAACTTATCGATGAATTAGGTGAAGACGGTATTTCTATTCTAAGTGAAGACGCCTACTATCGCGATCAATCTCATTTGTCGATGTCTGAACGTGAACAAACAAACTATGATAATCCCAGTGCCTTTGAACATGACTTGTTAACTGAGCACTTAAAAAATATCACTGAAAATAAATCTATCGACGTGCCTATTTACTGTTATAAAACGCATACACGTTTAAATGAAACACGGGTATTTACACCAACGAAGATTGTGCTTGTTGAAGGTATTTTACTGCTTTCAAACAAAGCACTTAGAGATCAGTTTGATATAAAAGTCTACATGGACACGCCACTTGATATTTGTTTAGTTCGACGAATTAAACGTGATTTAACCGAGCGAAATAGAAGTGTTGAGTCTGTAACAAATCAATACTTAGAAACGGTTAGACCTATGTATTATCAATTTATTGAACCCTCTAAAGCTTGGGCTGATATAGTGATCACACGAGGCGGAAAAAACAGAATGGCGATTGAAGTACTTAAAGCAAAAATTCGTCAACTGTCAAAATTACCACTACAAAAATAACAATAACAATAACAATAAAAAATATTAAGGGGTATGTATGGATTTTGCCGCATTTAGAGGGGTAATAGGCATATTTGTTTTATTAGCCATTGCCTATGGAATTTCTAAAAGTAGAAAAGACATTAATTTTCGTACGGTAGGTTTTGCATTTTTACTGCAACTATTACTTGGTGCGTTTGTTTTATATGTCCCCTTTGGCAAAGACGTATTGACCACGATTACTTCAAGTGTTCAAAGTGTTATTGATAGTGCCAAGGTCGGTATTAACTTCCTCTTTGGTGGCTTAGGCACAGACGCTATGTACGAGAATGGTGTTGGTTTTGTCTTTGCTGTACGTGTTTTACCTAATATTATTTTCTTTTCTTCATTAATCGCCGTACTTTATTATCTTGGCATTATGCAGTGGGTTATTAAAATTATTGGTGGTAGTTTACAAAAACTGTTAAAAACCAGTAAACCCGAGTCACTATCAGCGACTGCCAATATCTTTGTTGGTCAAACAGAAGCCCCCTTAGTTGTTCGACCTTACATTGCTAAAATGACTCAGTCTGAACTATTTGCCATTATGGTTGGTGGCTTAGCCTCTGTTGCTGGTTCTATTATGGCGGGTTATGCGGGTTTAGGCATAGAGCTTAAATACCTAATAGCGGCGTCGTTTATGGCGGCACCGGGTGGCTTACTGATGGCTAAAATTATTTGCCCTGAAACAGAGCCTGAAAAAATTGTTCAAGACTCGATAGACTTTGATGAAGGCGATGAAAAGCCTGCTAATGTTATTGATGCTGCTGCATCTGGCGCGGCATCTGGATTAAAACTAGCGGTGAATGTGGGTGCGATGCTATTAGCTTTTATTGCTTTAATTGCTCTCCTCAATACCATTGTTGGCGGTATTAGTGGTTTATTCGGCTACGATAATATTACCATCGAACTTATTTTAGGCTACGTGTTTGCTCCCTTCGCTTTCATTATTGGTGTACCGGTTAATGAAATGCTACAAGCAGGTAGTTTTATCGGCCAAAAAGTTGTGGTCAATGAATTTTTTGCTTATGTTAATTTTGTTGAAATTAAAGATACACTTTCTCCGGTAACCCAAGCCATCGTCACCTTTGCATTGTGCGGCTTTGCTAACTTATCTTCCATCGCAATTTTGTTAGGTGGTATTGGTTCAATGGCGCCTAGTCGCCGACGTGATATCGCACGACTTGGTATGCACGCAATGTTAGCGGCAACCTTAGCTAATTTAATGAGCGCAGCTATTGCTGGCGTATTCATTTCTTTATAAATAATTGATAGGAAAATAAACGTTATGTCTGACCTTAAAGCCATCGCTCAACGCGCACTTTCGTTAATTGATTTGACAAGTTTAACCGATAGCGAAACAGAAGAAGAAATTATAGCCTTGTGTCAACAAGCAAATTCTATCGGTGGCGTCACTGCTGCTATCTGTATTTTTCCTCGCTTTGTGCCTTTGGCAAAAAAGACGTTAAAAGCGCAACAAACACCACAGATAAAAATTGCTACCGTCACTAACTTCCCGCACGGTAATGATGATATAGATATCGCATTAGCTGAAACACAAGCCGCTGTCGCATACGGCGCCGACGAAGTCGATTTAGTTTTTCCTTACCGAGCACTAATGGAAGGTAATGAAGCGATTGGTTTTGATATGGTCAAAGTGTGTAAACAAGCTTGTGGTGAATTTGCTAAGTTGAAGGTGATTATTGAAACGGGTGAGCTTAAATCACCTGCGTTGATTGAACATGCCAGTGAAATTGCTATTAATGCCGGTGCTGACTTTATCAAAACCTCAACGGGGAAAGTTGCGGTAAATGCAACACCAGAAGCCGCAAAAATAATGCTTGAAGTGATAAAAAACAAAAATATCAATGTCGGTTTTAAACCCGCAGGTGGTGTTAAAAACGCAGAAGATGCAGCCGTTTATCTTGCTTTAGCCGATAGTATCTTAGGCAGTGAGTGGGCTGATAATAACCACTTTCGCTTTGGTGCAAGTAGCTTACTTAACAGTTTACTTGACACACTAGGACACAGCACAGAAAATACCTCAGCAACTAACTACTGATCTCCTTTGATAAAGAAGTAACTCATGGCACAACTGTATTTTTATTATTCATCAATGAATGCGGGTAAATCTACTCATTTGCTGCAATCGTCTTATAATTATCGAGAGCGCGGCTTAACTACCGCAATTTATACGGCGCAAATTGATGACAGATTCGCCAAAGGCAAAGTCGCTTCGCGCTTAGGTATAGACGCAGATGCTTTCTTATTTGATGATAGCATCAATATGTTTACTGAAATAAAAGATAAACATCAAGCCGCTAAAATAGATTGCGTACTGATTGATGAAGCACAGTTTTTGTCAACTGAACAAGTTAAGCAGTTAACGGATGTTGTCGATCTCTTACATATTCCCGTGTTAGCCTACGGAATAAGAACTGACTTTCTTGGTGAAACTTTTTCAGGCAGCGCTGCCCTTCTTGCTTGGGCCGATAAGTTAGTCGAATTAAAAACAATTTGCCATTGTGGCCGCAAAGCTAATTTTGTTATCAGACAAGATGAAAATGGTGTACCTGTAAAAGTAGGTCAACAAGTAGAAGTTGGCGGCAATGAACGTTATGAGCCATTATGCAGAGCCCATTTTAAACAGTTGGTCTGGTAAACATCTAGATTAAAGCACTTATTGCTAACAATATATTCAGCTAAATTTCCTCTATACCTTTAAAAAACAAGGAATATTCCATGTCAGTTTTTGAAAGCTCTCATCCTCTGGTTAAACACAAAGTCAGTTTACTACGCGATAATAATATTTCAGTTAAAGCCTTTCGAGAATTAACCAAAGAGATATCAATGTTATTAACGGTTGAGGCCACTCAACACCTTAGTATTAAAAATATCCCATTAACTTGTTGGTCTGGCGAAATTTCAGTGCCAACTCTTGCTGATAAACAACCCACACTGGTACCCATTCTACGTGCCGGTTTAGGTATGCTTGAAGGCTCACTGTCAATACTGCCATGTGCAAAAATAAGTGTTGTCGGTATACAACGTAATGAAGACACATTAGCGCCAGAAAGTTATTACGAGAATATTATCTCTGATATAGAAAGTCGAACAGCGATTATTATTGATCCTATGCTAGCGACTGGCGGCACAGCATTAGCAACCATAGATCTATTAAAGGCATCGGGATGTAAAACAATCATTGCACTATTTTTGGTCGCTGCCCCTGAAGGTATAAAATTGCTTGAGGATGCTCATCCGGATGTCACGTTAACGATTGGTGTGATAGATGAGAAACTTAACGAACAAGGTTATATTTTACCGGGTCTGGGCGATGCCGGTGATAAAATCTTTGGTACGCTGTAATTAATGCGACTTGCTTAAACTAATCACTTTTTTAATAAGTGATTAGTTAGCAAGATATTACCTATATCGGCATTGTTTATAACGGCCTTATTTAATAAATAACCGGTGGTAATTCAGGACTTTCTTCAGAATAAGTGATCGCTTGTTTAAATTGCTCTGCGGCTAACAGCGCTGAATTTTCGTCTTTGGCGTGTACACGAGCGATGACTTCACCACTATTAACCTGAACCCCAAGCGGTAAAATTCTATCGAAGCCAACACTGTGATTAACTTTTTGTTTTGGCGCAGTTCTTCCGCCGCCTAATCCCACCACTGACATACCAATATCTCGAGTGTTCATTTGAGCTAAATAGCCATGTTGACTGGCTTTAACTTCCATAATAATGGCCGCTTTATTCATTGAGCCCCATGGGTTTTCAACAAAATCTTTTGGCCCGCCTAACGCCGCTATCATCCGCTCAAATATTTCAGCTGCTTGACCTGAATGAAGGGCTTTGTCAATTTTAAGGTAAGCGGTTTGCTCATCGCTGGCTAAGCCCGAATTCACAAGCATCGCACAGGCTAATGTTTTAACGACTTTATGTAAACGAGGTTCGCGTTGTTTACCCGTCAGATATTTAGCGGTTTCATACATTTCAATGGCATTACCGGCACTGGTGCCTAATACCTGATTCATGTCAGTAATGATCGCTTGAGTATTAACCCCTGCACCATTGGCGACACTAGAAATACTATCGGCAAGCGCTTTAGCATCTTCAAGAGATGACATCATCGCGCCATTACCCACTTTGACATCCATCACTAAAGTATCAAGACCTGCCGCAAGTTTTTTAGATAAAATTGAAGCGGTTATCAGTGGAATAGATTCAACCGTCGCGGTCACATCACGAATACCATAAAGGCGTTTATCTGCTGGCGCTAAATTATCTGTTTGAGAAATAATGGCTACGCCCACGTCTTTAACAATACGCTTAAACTCGCTAATTGTTGGTTCTACATTAAAACCGGCAATACTTTCTAATTTATCTGATGTACCTCCGGTATGCCCTAACCCTCTACCTGAGATCATTGGCACATAAGCGCCACACGCAGAAACAATAGCAGCTAACATAAAGCTGACTTTATCACCTACGCCACCCGTAGAGTGTTTATCAACGATAGGGGCATCATAGCCCTCCCAAGAGAGCACATCACCCGAGTTCATCATGGCGGTGGTGAGCGTTACTTTTTCTTCAACCGATAATCCTTGCTGAAAAATTGCCATCGCCATTGCACCGACTTGGCTGTCAGAAAAGCTACCATCAACTAAACCATTAACAAAATCGTGAATTTGGCTTTGATTGAGAATTTTACCATCGCGCTTAGTGCGAATAATTTCTTGGGGTAATATCATTGATGGATATCCTTAAATGTCCAATAAATATTTTGGCGTAAAAGCATCAGGTAAAAGCTCAGCGACACTCCACACTTGTTGTTTGTCTTTGTGATTAAACGCTATCACAGGTGCTGATTGTTCAAAAAATTCAGCAATAACCTGTCGGCAAGCGCCACACGGAGGTGTCATTTTTTCTTGCTCGGTATATATAACGATCATTTGAAAACTTTGCTCACCCTTTATCACGGCATGGCTTATGCAATTTCGTTCTGCACAGACAGTTAAACCGTAAGAGGCATTTTCAACATTACACCCTTGGACAATCGTACCGGAAGTGGTTAAAGCCGCAGCACCGACATGAAACTTACTATAAGGCGCATAAGCTTTTAAATAAGCTTCTTTAGCGGCTACTTTTAATTCTGCAGGTATTTCTATGGTATTTTTATTCATTATTGTAAAAATTCAAGAGTAATGTAGACCTGTGAGAATACCATAGCTGACCAAGTGGTCAAGTAATGCATTTAAGGTATCACTTATCAGGCTAATTTTTTTGTAAAAAAAAACCCTTTAGTAAACTAAAGGGTTTTTATTTCAATAGATTACAGTGTGGTTAGAACTTGTAGCTAACACCCACTTTTATACGCCATGCAGAATCAGTCGTATAAAATTTATTGTCTGCGTAACTACCATCATCATTTTGTGAGATAGAACGGCCATATACATATTGTCTTGTTGCTGGGTCAACAGTAAATTCAACTAACTCTTGAGTACCGAAGTCGCTTCCGTATACTTTACCTTTGCTGCTATCTACAAGATTTAATAGATTATCAACTGTTAAGTAAACCATACCCTTGTGGCCTTCTTTAAACCCTGGGATTTCTTGACGAATGCTTAAATCAAGTGTTGTTACCCATGGAGTAGTTATTACGCCTTTTGGTAAGTAACCACCAGCATATTTATCTAAACCTAAGTCGTTAATCGCTTCAAAGAAGTTAGCTTCATTTTCCGCTGAACTGAAAACAACGTTAGTATCACCTGGTGTAGGAATATAAGGTAAGAACGAATCGCTAGTAGTACCTGGGCTTAATAAGCCATAAGGGTCGCTACCTGGGCCACTTCTTCCATCTACGTCAGTACCGTCAGCATAGAAAGTAACTGGCTTGCCTGAACGGCGTTCGAAGAACAAGTTGATATTAGTTTTGTAACCGGCAACAAATTCAGTTTCATAACCTAAGTTAACAACAAATCTGTGTTCTGTTTCAAAACCAGAACGACCTACTACAGCGTCATTACGGTTAATCGTCGTATTAAAACCATAGTTACTGCCTGCTGTTGCACTTGCACTTGTGTGTGCATCAGTCACGTCTTGGTTAGTGTATGATGTTGTTAATCTAACACCACTGTCCCAATCTTTGTTTAAAACAACGCTAAAGATTTTAGAACGACCATCTTTACCGGCGTTTGTTAACATTAAGTCACTAATTGAACCATCCGCATCATCATAGATAGTACGACCGCCATCTGCTGTCGTGCCATCTTCGTCACCGAACAAACTTGCGTCTTGCCAGAATGCAGTATTCTCAGACTTTTTGTATAAATATTCTGTGGTTAATAAAAAGTCTTCACCTAATACCGGAATATCAAAGCGGTAATCAAGAGCTATCTGGTAGCGCCAATCAGAAGGTAAATCAAAGTTTGGATCAACAAAGTTTGTGCCAGCAAATGTGGTTGAATTAGCTACTGCGTCTTTATCTTCTTGACGAGGACCACTAATATCTACATTTTCAAAGCTACCGTTTGCAAAAACTTCACCAATTCCAACGCCAGGGTTTGAATATGAGTTAGATACCCAAACTGTTGGTTGACCACCAGAATAACGACCAACACCACCGCGAACGATAAGGTCATCACTTGCATCCCACTTAATACCAAAGCGTGGTAAGAAAATACCCGTGCCGTCTAAGTTGTCAGTATTGTCAAAACCTGTACGTGCTTGAGATTGTTCGTTATAGGTAGGTTTGTCGCTAGACGCTAACATTTCGTATCTTAAACCCATGTCGATAGTAATATCGTCATTGAACATCCATTCATCTTGAATATAAAAAGCATGTTCGTCACGAACAAATGAAGCAGCAGCGTCATTTGGATCTAAGCTGGTTGCATTTTGGTAGATAACTCTGTTTGCAACTCTATTCTCGAAGTCTTCAATACTACCAAAACGGTAATCGCCTTTGGTGTTTTGTAAAAACAAGTTAAAAATGTCTAAACGCTTAAACTGGTAACCAAAACTTAAACTGTGATCGCCCACTAGGTAATCACCGTCTAAAGCCATGATAAAAGTCTTTTTACGTAAATCGTTAGAATGGCGAGAATGATCTGCACCAATTGCGATATCACCAGATTCAGCTTGAATAACGGTGTCAGAATAATCACCTAATGAAGCTTGAGTGGTTGGGTTATCAAGGTAAGTAAGGCTAAGTTGTGTTGAAAAATCGTCATTCCAATCAGAATAAAGTTTAAACGCGTAGTTGTTTAATTCTTCAGTTCTGTCATACCAATGTGATGATAAACGTAATTCGCCACCATAAGTAGACTGGTTACGTGTACTGTTACCTTTAGTATATTGGTAAGTAAACGCTGAACGATGATCATCGTTAATGTTCCAATCGAGTTTCAACAATAATTTTTCATCGTCTACTTTAGGAGATAAATCCCATTCGCCTGGCTCTACGCCGTAGACTTCACGAGCAATTCTTTGTACTTCTAAAACATCAGCAACGCTGGCATCAGCAGAGTTAGGTACGTTAGCGCCATCTGGTCCCCACTCAACAGTTGATGTTGCTTCGTAATATTCGTATGAAGCGAAGAAAAACAATTCATCTTCAATAATAGCGCCACCAAGGGTTGCACCAAAAGTTGTTTCATCAAAATCTAATGGTGCTTCGTCTGTACCATTTTTAGGTGTGCCGGCCATGCCGTCATTTTGAGTTTCATAAAAGAATGAACCTGATAACTCGTTGGTACCTGATTTTGTTACTGCGTTAATCTTAGCGCCTTGGAAGCCGCTGTCTTTTGCATTGAAAGGAGTAACATCGATAGTTACCTGTTCAATCGCGTCAAGAGAAATAGGTGAGCGCGTTGTAGGGTAACCATTGGCATTCAGACCAAAGTCATCATTTTGGCTAATACCGTCAACACTGATGCTGTTAAATCTTGGGTTAGTACCGGCAACACTTAACTCGCCATCTTTAGAAGATAAAACGGCTAGAGGGTTGTTACGAACGATATCTTTGATATCACGGTCGAAACTTGGAGCATTAACAATATCATCAGCACCAAAATAACTGTTGCTACCAATATTATTAGAAAAAATCTTGCTACCTGTTACAGAAATACGTTCAACATCGTCTGCAGCTTCAAGTTTTGCATTTAAACGAAAGGTATCACCTAGTGTTAAAAAGATATCTCTGTAAACAGTAACACCTTTTTCACCAGTGATTTTAATCGTGTAAGGACCGCCTACGCGAAGACCTTTACTTGAAAAGTTACCAGCGTCGTTAGAAGTGGTAAGCGTTTTTGTGCCTGAAGGTTCGTGGATAATTTCAATTTTTGCGTTAACTGAAATAGCACCCGCTGAATTTTCAATACTACCTCGAATAGCGGAGGAGGTATCGTTTGCCATAGCAGAAGTCGATAAGCCAAGTGCAAAAATAACTGCACTTGAAATAAGTGAGAGACGTTGAGTGTTCATCGGTTATTCCTTGATTACGTTTTTAAGTGTTTACGAATTATTTTTTTTTAGCAACCAAAAAACTTAACCAGTTGCTCTGTTTTTAATTTCGGATGAAATTAGACCAGATTTTTATTACACTTTCATTACATATTTTCAGAGTTTTTGAAATTCAAATAGTATCTGTTAGTGATTAAAAAAAAATCAACCAGAAAAGCATTTTAAAAAGCCTTAATAAACAACGGGATGCATCTTAAGCTTATGACTATCATTTATATTAATAACGAAGATGGCCTTTATATAAGATATTGTTATCTATAAACAGGTTTAAGGCTTTTTAGTTATAAGCTTAGTGAGCCAATTTAGATAAAAAACAAACCATAATAAACAATTAGCCATATATACATGGCCTTAAGCCAATTAATACTCATTATTTAACTAAATGTTTTTATATAGAGAAATTAAAAACATCAACTAAAGCACTAAAGTTCCCTTTCATATAAATGGCTAAACATTTATAGTAGAATTTCATTGAAAAATGGCATTTAGTGATTTAAATCAATGATAAAATAAAGATAAGTATAACAAACCATAAAAGTTAACTATTTGGTCAACAGATAGTATTAAAGTAAAATTATAATAACAATTTAACTTAAAAATGTTTTATTTATGCATTTTAAATATTGAGCAACTTAATGAAAAATAACAAAGAAATAAAAAAAACAGGGAATATTCGCGCACTAAGCCAGCACAAGATTTTAATAGCGGCTAGTACAGAATTTGTTTTACAAGGGTATAAAGGCGCTACGGTACAATCCATTGCCGATAGAGCAAGCCTACCTAAGGCTAATATACTTTATTATTTCAAGAATAAAGAAAATATATACCATGCCGTACTAGAACATACCCTACAAATGTGGGACGAAGGCATAGGTGATATAAATCCTGAAGACGGTCCTAAAGCAGCTATTGAAAAATTTATTGAAGCAAAAGTAAGGATGTCTTTTAAACACCCTGAATCTTCAAAGATATATGCCATGGAGATTATTCAAGGTGCACAACATTTGAAAGATTTTGCTCGTACCTATCAAAGAAAATGGGTGAGAGAGAAAGCACAACTATTCCAGCAATGGATAGATAATGGCGAAATGCGCGATGTTAACCCTACTCATCTAATTTTTCTTATTTGGTCAGCAACTCAACACTATGCCGATTTTGAAACACAAATTTTAACGATTATGAATAGAGCGGATTACGAAGATGAAGATGTTGAAGATGTCATCGCTTTTCTAACTGACATGATTTTACGTGGCTGCGGTTTGCACTAAGGTTGATATAATCATCGACACTTAACCTATTACTTAACATTAGCACTAACTTATATGAGTAGAACACAAGCACAGTCTCTTAAAATAGCAACATTTAATGTAAGTATGGAGGCTTTAAACTATCAGTCTGCGCTGAGTTCTGAGGCTCCTAATATTTCAAATAACACCCTGCAAATAGCCATAGACAGTGATCATCAACAAATTAAAAATATTGCAGAAATTATTCAGCGTAATAACCCAGATATTCTGTTACTGAATGAATTTGATAATCAAGATAATAGCAATAATAACCAACACCACGCCCTAAAGACTTTCATTAAACGTTATTTGAACAAAAGCCAAAATGGACAAAAAGAAATTGATTTTCCTTATTTTTATCAAGGACCCGTTAATACGGGTGTCAATTCAGGCTATGATCTAGATGGCGACGGTAAACAAGGTGTTTTGCCGGGTGATGGTTTTGGTTACGGACATTTTTCAGGTCACTTTGGTTTGGTACTCTTGTCAAAGCACCCGATTAATAGTAACGCTATTCGTACCTTCCAGTACTTTAAGTGGCGAGATATGCCTAACGCCCTTCAACCTTTAGATCCTAAAACCTCGACATCTTGGTTTAGTGATGAAGCTTGGCAAAACATGCGTTTATCTTCTAAATCTCATTGGGATATTCCGGTTGAGGTTAATGGGCAAGTCGTTCATATTTTAGCAAGCCACCCTACACCGCCGATATTTGATGGTCCAGAAAATAGAAATGGTAACCGTAATCATGATGAAATTCGTTTTTGGGATGATTACATTTCGCCAGAAAAATCAGCATACATTTACGATGACAAGGGTCAAAAAGGAGGTTTAAAATCCCTTGAACCTTTTGTTATTTTGGGTGATCTTAATGCATCTAATGTTGAGGGTGATGCGTTGAATTCGGCCATATCAAGCTTACTAAATAATGATAAAATTCAAGATGCATTACCCCAAAGTGAAGGGGGAAAACAGCACAGTAAAAATAACGAACATGCAAATTACCATACGGCCTCCTGGCGAATGAGAGCCGATTACGCGTTACCATCGAAATATGGATTAGTTATTGAAAAATCAGGCGTTTACTGGCCAACAGAAAATGAAGAAACTTTTAGGTTAATAAAAAACAGAGCAGCATCTTCCGATCACCGTATGGTATGGATTGACCTGTTACTGAAGACTAAAGAGTCATCTGAAATAATCACCAACCCTTATTAATTATTAACACTTATATAAGAAGATAAAAATGAAAAAACTCCTATCTGCTGTTAGCATTATACTTGCATTAACAGCCTGTCAAACGATTGATAATGACTCAACAGCAATGCTTTTAAATACAGAGACTGCTAAGAATATTCCTTCACCAAAAAATATCATTATGGTGATAGCTGATGGCATGGGTCCCGCTTATACAACATCGTACCGATACTTTAACGACGACCCAACAACTGACATTGTAGAAGAAACAGTATTTGACCGTTTACTTGTTGGCTCAGCTAGTACTTATCCGGCAAGTGTTTCTGGTGTTGTCACTGATTCCGCCGCTGGTGCTACTGCACTTGCCACGGGTTATAAAACTTACAACGGCGCAATTGCTTTAGACGTGAATAAAAATAGCGTTGAAACTGTACTTGAATTTGCCAGAAAACAAGGCAAAAAAACAGGTGTTGTCGTAACATCACAAATAAATCATGCGACCCCTGCTGGATATTTAACACATAATGAAAGCAGAAATAATTATAATGCTATTGCCGATAGCTATATAGATAACGGTATAAAAGCAGATGTCTATTTTGGGGGAGGCTGGAAATACTTTATACGTGAAGATAGAAATTTAATTGAAGAATTTAAAGCGTCAGGATTTCAGTATATTGATAACTACAACGCCTTAAACACGCTTAAAGCAGATATGCCTGTTATTGGTCTTTTTGATGATACTGGTTTACCGTCAGCCTTAGATGATAGTGACCCATATCGTTTATCCGCCATGACTAAAGTTGCAATTAAACAACTAGAAAATAGTAAAGGTTATTTTATGCTCGTTGAAGCTAGTCAAGTAGATTGGGCTGGTCACTCTAATGATATAGCAACGGCGATGGCTGAAATGTCAGATTTAGCTAAAACGATGGAGTACTTAGAAGAGTACGTAAAACAAAACCCTGATACGTTAGTTATATTAACAGCTGATCATAGTACGGGTGGTTTAACCGTTGGTGCACGTGGCAAGTATGAGTGGCACCCTGAAGTTTTACGCACAATGAAAAGTTCGCCAAGCACAATAGCTAAACAGTTAGCTAACAGCCAAATAACACAACAAGAATTAAGTAAATTGCTTAACTTCGATGTAACAAATAACGAAGTTGAACAAATTGAAGCGGCGAAAATATTTGCAGTTGAGGAAATTGCTACTTACAAATCACTTGATGAACAAGAAAAACTAAAGACTAAAGAGCCCACCATGAATAACATCATATCAAGTGCAATTAAAAACATTATAGATATTAGAACAAACACTGGCTGGACATCAGGCGGCCACACCGCAATTGATGTTCCTTTACATACACTAGGTAAAAGCAGTGAAGTCTTAAAGGGCAAGGTTGATAATACCGACGTAGCTAAACAAATATTTTTATTACTCGGTAAAAAGTAACCTCCACGTTAATAATATAACAACGGCTAATGAAAATTAGCCGTTTTTTTTGTGTTCAAAAACTACACTCCCTGCTATAAAACCTCTTTATCTCATCAATAAATATTTTATTGATTAAACGTTTATCCATGCCATTGCTACCTTATTTTATGTGAATAACTCAGCTAGAAAGAGTCGCTAAAAATCCTTTGTTGTTTGTTAATCTCCCTCAAACAACTTAATCAAAGTAACCCCAACCCCCCTGTATTAGCTTCGTTAAAGCATTCTTGCCTATCTATAACGATAAAGTTTAACTCGTTATTACTTTTATTATTTATAAAGAGTCTAGTGCTAAGTGACCATTCACTTCGCAACACGTGCAGGGTTATTAGAGTTACCCTTGCGGCTAATCAAGGGGTTACCGGGGTTATCAAATAACTAAGCAAGGAGTTATCAGGGTTGTCATGCTATTGCTATCCGGGGTTGCTGGAGTTACACTTAAGGGCGTTAATTAAAGAGGCAAAAACAATGAAATACCCTATCGCATTAAAGAAAATAATTGGCGTTGAAAGCTACAAAACATACGTCCCTGACTTACCCGGTTGTGTAGGTAATGGTGAGAGTATTGATGTCTCTTTAAACAATATTAATGACAGCATCGCTGCACATCTTTCTATATTGGCCGAATATGGTGAAGCCATCCCACACGCTACAACGATTGAAAATCATCTGACAGCCTATCCAAATGTTATTTGGTGTATTCTTGATATCGATATAACACCCTATTTAGGGAAAAGTCATAAAATCAATGTCACCTTACCGGAGTTGTTGATTAAACAAATTGATAACCGAGTCAGTAAGTCTTCCACTTATAAAACACGTTCCGGCTTTATCGCAAGCGCGTGTATCAGTGAGTTAAATAAATAAGAGTTTTCCCTGAATTATTATTTATAAATTATGGAAAAATAAGAAAGAGTAAGACTTAACAAGGTTCATGGTGATAAACACTGCAAGATTAGTTGTGAGGATTGTTAAAGGGAGTGCATTAAATTCATAATAGTCTTTTATCGTTAGACTTTTTTCGTAAGGATAAAAGCCTGATAATTATCTATTAATAAACCAAGCAATAAATCAGTTAAGGCACTCACTTATTGCTTGTTCTATCTATAATTTAAAATAAAACTGGTCGCTAAAGCCGTGCCGTTATCGACGATACATTAACGTTTGAACTGGCTTTATTGATATTTGTTTCAAAACCGAGTTGAGCAATCATTGGAATTGGAATAAGTGTTTTGAGTTCAGCTATATTTTCAGCGAGATAATTCATTGGCTCAACGCAGTTTGCTACCCAACCAATACAATCAAGACCATCGGCAACTATCGCTTCATAGGTGAGAACCGCATGATTTAAACACCCTAGTTTCATATTCACCACCAATATTACCTGCTGTTTTGTCTGCTGTACGAACTCAGATAAAAACCTACCTTTACCTAAAGGTAGTCGCCATCCCCCTGCACCTTCAGTGATAACAATATCGCAAGCCCTAGTAATAATTCGCTCGTAACCCGCATTTATATCAGCGAGTTTAATGTCAACATTCATTAAATTAGCGGCGATGTGTGGCGCTATTGCCGGTTCAAATGCAATAGGGTTAATTTCACTAATACCTTGTCCACAGTTTGCTTGCTGCAACAATAATTGTGCATCTTCATTGACCAGTATTTCACCCTGCGCTGTATGCTTAAGCTCACACCCTGCAGATATAGGTTTAAATACAGCAACTTGATAATCTTTTTTAACTAAGGCTGCGGTGAGTATTTGCGCAAAATAGGTTTTTCCAGCATCAGTATCTGTGGCAGTAATAAAAATTTTAAGCATTTAATTTTACCATAATTGCAGAATACACCTTATAAGTCGCCGGATAAATACCACTAGGCTCTTGAAAGTCTTGATAGCAATTAGTCATCTTTTGCCATTTATCTTTACCCGCTAAACCCTTGCCTTGCTGTTTAGGGACATGGTTTGCGCCTAGCCCTTTCAACTCTCGCGCTAGATGTATAACATTTTGATATTCTAATACTAAGTCTTGAGTTTTTTGTTCAAGTAATTTACATGAGGCCTTATCAAAAATAGCTTTTAGGTTTGCATCTGTTTTAAAGTCAATCACGTGCTGTTCATCATCGACTTGTGCCCAAGATGATTTTAACTCATGTAATGTGCCATCGAGTAAGGTGGAAAATATAAACAATCCTCCTGGTTTGAGCACGCGTAAAATTTCTTCAATAATATCATCGAGTGGATCACACCACTGAATAACCAAATTAGAATAAATAACATCAATTGTGTTGGCTTTAAAAGGCAGGTAATACGCATCAGCTTCTAACCAGCAGATTTCCTTACTGCGGTTTTCTTGAGCAAAAGACAGCATTTTAGCGGAGATATCAACGCCAATAGTTTGTTGAAATTTACTGGCAAGAATGTCAGTAAAAAAACCGGTACCTGAGCCTAAGTCGACGACAGTTAGATCTGAACGGTTGGGTAATAAAGACATTAAGTGCTTACCCGTATAGCGTTGTAATCGAGATGAAATATCATACGACTGACTCGCTAAGCCAAATGACTTAGCTATTTTAATTCTGTTTAACACTTCAGGCATTAACGTAAAACCTCATTCAAACAATTAGCTAAGTAATTGATATCGCATTCTTTATGGTTAGCTGTAATGGTAACGCGTAACCTCGAGCTGTTTTTAGCAACCGTTGGTGGGCGTATCGCGGTTAGCCAAATACCTCTGTTTTTCAAATGTTGACATATTTCTAGTGTTCTTTTTTCGCTGCCAATAACAATAGCGTGAATAGAAGAGGATGACGGAATTATTGTTATTTGACTATCAAGTTTATTTGATAAAAGCGCGCTCAATTCAAAAATATTATCTCTGCGCCAAGTCTCTTTTTGAGCAAGCTTGATACTAGTTTTTGTCGCCCAAGCAACGGCGGGGGAAATTGCGGTTGAATAAATATAATGACGAGAAAAATTGACTAAGTAATCATAAACATCTTCATCACAAGCGATAAATGCACCACTAGTGGCTAAAGCTTTGCCAAAAGTTGCCATTACTATATCGACCTGACCAAAGCTACTACTGCCCTGACCGGCATGACCAATAATTCCAATACTGTGTGCATCATCCATGTAAAGCATAGCTTGTTGCTGCTGAGCAATCATAATTAACTGGCTAACGTCTGCGCGATCGCCATCCATGCTAAAAATACCTTCAGAAATAATCAGTTTATTGTCAACAGGACTTTTCGCTAAATATTGTTCAAGTTGCTGATGATTATTGTGTAAATATCGCTTCACTGAAGCTTCACTAGCCAGAGCACCATCAATTAAAGAGGCGTGACTTAACTTGTCTAGAAAAAATTGGCAGTCTTTTTTACCCAAGGCTTGTAATACACCGGAATTAGCTGCAAAACCACTGCTATAAAGTAAGCACCGTGGTTTATTTAACCACTGACAAACTTCATCTTCTAAAGCTTGGTGTGCATAATGAAAACCGGTAATTAAACTGGAAGCACTTGCGCAACTGCCGTATTTATCGACACCTTCTTGCCAGGCTTTATTTATTGAAGGGTGATGATTTAAGCCGAGATAATCATTAGAAGAAAAATTTAAATAGCGTTTTCCTGCAACAACCACCTCTCGGCCATTTTGCTCGCTTATACATTGGCGTTGGCGATATTGTGATTTTTCTTTTTGCTGAGCGACTTGCTCAGCAATAAAGTTAAAAGACATAAATTTCAGCTTGGCTCTTGATCAGTAAATAAACGTTAAAGCGCAGCGTCGTAAAAAAGTTCTTTATTTTGCTGATTGACAACGGCAGTCGTTATTTTTTGCTCAGTCTCAATATCATCGGTGGCCACTGTTTCAGTGTTAATGCCCAATTTTGCAAATAACTGCATATCTTTATTGGCTTCAGGGTTGCCTGTTGTTAACAACTTACAACCGTAGAATATTGAGTTGGCACCGGCTAAGAAACACATTGCTTGCATTTGTTCGTTCATTGCATCGCGCCCAGCTGATAAACGCACATGGCTTTTAGGCATCATAATACGTGCAACCGCTATACAACGAACAAAATCAAAAGCTTCTAAATCGTCAACATCTGCGAGTGGTGTTCCGGCAATTTTTACCAGCATATTAATTGGAACACTTTCAGGGTGTTTAGGTAAGTTAGCCAATTGTGCTAAAAATGACGCTCTGTCTTGAGCATTTTCGCCTAAACCAACAATACCACCACTACAAACTTTCATTCCAGAATCACGGACGTTTTGCAGTGTATCTAATCGGTCTTGATAGCTGCGTGTGGTAATAATAGAGTTATAATGTTCAGGAGAAGTATCTAAGTTGTGGTTATAATAATCTAACCCAGCTTCTTGTAATTCATCGGCTTGACCTCCGTTAATCATGCCTAATGTCATACAGGTTTCTAAGCCAAGTGCTTTAACACCTTTGACCATCTCTAACACAAAGGGCATATCACGAGCTTTTGGATTTCTCCAACCTGCCCCCATACAAAAACGCGTTGACCCTTGGTCTTTCGCTACCTTTGCTGCTTCTAATACTTTTTCAACTTCCATCAAACGTTCTTTTTGAACATCAGTATTATAGCGTGCACTTTGCGAGCAATATTTACAATCTTCAGGACAAGCACCTGTTTTGATTGACAATAAGGTACTAACTTGTACTTCATTAGGATTAAAGTGTTCACGATGAACGGTTTGAGCTTGAAACATAAGGTCACTAAAAGGTCGAGCAAACAATGCTTCCACTTCTGCTATTGACCAATCATGACGAGGTATATTCGTTTGTGACATGTGAAACCTTTACTGTAAAATGTAAATGTGAAATTGCATCGCTAAATATTAGCAGGTAATCTATACGCCAGTCATTAATTGTCAACATAAAAAACATTGCAAGCTTTACATATGAATAAAAAACACACAGATTTAATCGATTTTGATAAGAAACATGTTTGGCATCCCTACACATCGATGTCAAACCCTCTGCCCTCATACTTAGTTGAATCGGCCAAGGGCGTTTATATAAAGTTAGCTACGGGTGAAGAACTTGTTGATGGTATGTCGTCCTGGTGGTCTGTTTTACACGGCTACAATCATCCAAAGTTAAATCAGGCGCTTGTTGATCAAACACAAAAGATGGCACATGTTATGTTTGGGGGCCTAACGCATGAACCCGCTATTAACTTGTGTAAGAAGCTCATTGAGATCACACCAGAGCCGCTACAAAAAGTTTTTTTATCAGACTCTGGCTCTGTATCGGTAGAAGTTGCCATAAAAATGTCATTACAGTATTGGCACAGTCAGGGCAAAAGTGAGAAGCATAAATTATTGACCGTTAAAAATGGTTATCATGGTGATACTTTTGCCGCAATGTCGGTATGCGATCCTGTTAATGGTATGCACCAAATTTTTGAAAGTGTATTAATGAAAAACATTTTCGCTCCTGCGCCACAGTGTGATTTTTATCAACCTTGGGATAACGCTGAGTTAGCGCCCTTAAAAGCCTTATTTTCACAACACCATAATGATATTGCCGCCTTTATTATTGAACCTATTGTCCAAGGTGCTGGTGGTATGCGCTTTTATCATCCTGAGTATTTAAAAGCTTGTCGCGCCTTATGTACCCAATATCAGGTGTTATTTATTGTTGATGAAATTGCTACGGGTTTAGGCCGTACAGGAAAATTGTTTGCTTGTCATTGGGCGGATATAAGTCCTGACATTATGTGTTTAGGAAAAACCCTGACCGGCGGTTATATGACCCTGGCAGCAACTTTGTGTACGCAAGAAATTGCAAAGACCATCAGTGATGGAGAAGCCGGATGTTTTATGCACGGCCCAACGTTTATGGCTAATCCGCTGGCTTGTGCGGTAGCAAATGCAAGTCTAGAGCTTTTGGCAACAGGAGAATGGCAACAGCAAGTGAGTTTTATTGAAGATTATTTAACGCGACACTTATTAGTGTTAAATCAACATTCAAGAGTAAAAAATGCCCGCGTCTTAGGGGGTATAGGTGTGGTAGAAACAAGGGTTGCGGTTAATATGGCAAAGATACAAAAAAGATTTGTTGAATTGGGTGTCTGGATCAGACCGTTTGGCAAGCTTATTTATATTATGCCGCCCTTTATTAGTGATGAACGGGCTTTAGCGAAACTTGTTAAGGCGATAAGCACGGTACTCGATGAGCAGCAGTGTTTTGAAGATTAACCGACACAGATTTGCTGTTAGGTAAAACGGCGTAGAATTATTAATAATCTTACGCCAAGTTAAGTTTCACTAATATATAGATGACCCAAGCAACCGTTATCGTTAGTAGCAGAACGATATTAAAATGCTTACTGTCTTGTTCTCTTCTAGTGCGATAGTGATCGACAACCAAACAAAGGTAACTACAAAGTGCACTTACCCAAAGCACGATATATAAATAGCCCGTTAATGGCGTTAACCAAAATTGCCTTATTTCGATATTTCTAAAGCGCAATAAACCATAATCTTGCTCTGGTGCAGCATAATAAGACATAACAATAGCAAAAATGAATAATATCCATCCGCTTAATGCCAAAGTTCGGCTTAAGAGAACCCAAAAATCTGTTGAATGTCGCCTGTTTTTTAATCCCAATATCATTGATTCAAACCCTCTAAAGTCAATATTACTGTTTTTTGTTTTTATATAGACCGGATCAGCAACTTTTACTTGTTAAACACCGCAGTAAAGGTAACATATCACACCTTAAAGTTAGTGCAAATAAATTCAGTATTCTACACTGGGTCTGTGCACCGACAAAATCTATGACAATAATTAAATAAAGAAAAGAGGTTGATAATGTCAGTTATCTCAATCACTGATGTACTTGCTGGTAAGTACCCAGTAAGTGAAGCAGTTACAGTACACGGATGGATCCGCACTCGCCGTGATTCTAAAGCAGGTATTTCATTCCTAGCGGTTCATGATGGATCATGTTTTGATGCGATTCAAGCTATCGCACCCAGTGATCTCGATAATTATCAATCAGAAATATTAAAATTGACTACGGGTGCTTCAGTTAAAGTCACCGGTATTTTGGTTGAGTCTCCGGGCCAAGGCCAATCTTTTGAAATTCAAGCAACTAAAGTAGAGATACTTGGTTTGGTTGATGATCCTGATACCTATCCTATGGCAGCAAAACGTCACAGCATTGAATTTTTACGAGAGCAAGCACATCTTCGTGCTCGTACTAATATGGGCGGAGCTGTTGCTCGTGTTCGTAATACGTTAGCTCAAGCGGTACATCGCTTTTTACACAGTAAAGGTTACTTTTGGATCAGCACGCCGTTAATTACTGGCTCAGATTGTGAAGGCGCTGGCGAAATGTTCCGTGTTAGTACGCTTGATATGGAAAACTTACCTCGCACCGATAAAGGTAATGTTGACTACGCTAAAGATTTTTTTGGTAAAGAAACTTTCTTAACCGTTTCAGGTCAATTGAACGTTGAGACTTATGCATGTGCCCTTTCAAAAGTTTATACTTTTGGACCGACCTTCCGTGCTGAAAATTCTAACACAACACGTCATCTTGCAGAATTTTGGATGATTGAACCAGAAATCGCTTTCGCTGATTTGTCTGATGCTGCTGACCTCGCAGAAGAAATGCTGAAATATGTCTTCCAAGCTGTGCTTGATGAACGTAGTGATGACATGAATTTCTTCCAACAACGCATTGATAAAACAGTTATTGACCGTATGAATTCTGTTATTAATAATGATTTTGTCCGTTTAGATTACACTGACGCTATTACAATATTAGAAAATTGTGATAAGAAATTTGAAAACAAAGTGTCTTGGGGTGTTGATCTTAATTCAGAGCACGAGCGTTACTTAGCCGAAGAACATTTTAATGGCCCAGTCGTGTTACAAAATTACCCTAAAGATATTAAATCATTTTACATGCGCTTAAATGATGATGGCAAAACCGTTGCTGCTATGGATATCTTAGCACCAGGCATTGGCGAAATCATTGGTGGTAGCCAACGTGAAGAACGTCTTGATGTACTTGATGCGCGTTTAGCCGAAATGAATTTAAACCAAGATGATTACAGTTGGTATCGCGATTTACGTCGTTACGGCACTGTTCCTCATTCAGGTTTTGGTTTAGGTTTTGAACGTTTAGTGGCTTATGCTACCGGTATGCAAAACGTTCGTGACGTAATTCCTTTCCCAAGAACCCCAAACAACGCTGCGTTCTAGGCTAAGAATAATAATCCCATAAAAAAACCTCATTATTGAGGTTTTTTTATGGGTGAAATATCTGGTTTACTCAGTAAGTTCTTTTACCATAAAATATTTACAGCCTGTTTTTGGATAATTTTCTTGTACCCATTTTGTTTGATAACCTTGCTTTTCATAAAACGGCATTGCTTGAAAGTTCAGAGTATCAAGCATACTTAACGTACATCCCCTCGCCACTGCTGCAGTTTCAAGTTGTGCTAATATTTTAACACCCATTTTTTTACCACGAAGTGACTCGTCAACCCACAGCGTATTAATTAACAGCCAATTACCAAAGGTGCGTGCGGATGAACCAGCAATAATGTTACCTAGTTCGTCCTTTATTTGAATAGCTAATGGCTTTCGTTCGCTTACTTCCCAGTGAGCCCAATTGAAATCTGCAATTTTTTTATCTAAAAAATCTATTAGTGCTTGCTCAGGCGCATCCAAAATTTCAATATTCATCGCTCCCCCCCCTTTATTTTACAAATATGAAACATGAGACGTTAAGCTTTTAGCGGGTTTAATAGGACGATCGTTTTCGGCGGTGCCTATGTAAATAAATCCAATAATATCATTGTCTTGGTCTATTCCTAAACCACGTTTTACTGAAGGATCGTAGCTAAAGTCACCCGTTCGCCACACAGCGCCATAACCTAAACTAAAGGCAGCCATTTGCATAGCATGGGCACAACAACCTGCTGCGATTGCTTGTTCAAATTTAGGCACTTTGTCGTGCGCTTGATACCGCGTGCTAACAACGATAATTAACGGTGCACGATACGGCATATTTTTGGCTTTTTGTATTTTAGCTTCAGTAAACTGATGAACTTTAGCGACATCTTCAAATATCTGGCTTAACTTATCTAACCCTTGTTCTTTAACAAGGGTAAAAAACCATGGTGATAAACAACCGTGATCAGGAACACGCATTCCAGCGTTCAATATAAATTCAACATCGCTAGCAACAGGGGCTGGTGATATTAACCTAGGATTAGATTGTCGTTTTAATAATAATTCTTTGGCATTCATTAATTATAAAGACTCATGGGTAGTTTCAATACTAAGGATTATATACCCGTTATCCTTCAAAGTGCACGCGGATCCCTACATCTTGTTTAATAAACAACATAGATAATAATCAATACGGGTCAACAGACCTGCACAAAAAATCAAAGGCGTAACATATAATGAAAAAAGTTCGCTAATAACACATTTATTTACTAATCAGACTACATAAGTGATCAATAATTAAGTAGCATAGCCAGTAATTACAATTACATACTAACTGTGCCGGATATTATGACAGAACCCACATCGTTACCTAATGCTCCTGTAAAGCAAAGTGCTTTAAAACGAGTTACTTTAAAATTTTTTAGTTTATTAAATTCATTTAGAAAAATAATTATTAATGTTGTTTTTTTTCTGGTTTTATTTTTATTTATCGCGGCACTTGGCAGCGATGATGACAAGATCGTTGTTCCTAACAATACAGCCTTAGTGTTAAATCTTACTGGAGATATTGTTGAACAAAAGAATGCGATTGACCCGATGGATGCTTTAATATCAGAAGCCTTAGAAGAAAAAGAAAAAAACCCAGAAGTTTTACTTAGCGACTTATTGAATGTCATTGAAAGAGCAAAAAATGACAGCCGTATAGAAATGATCGTATTACAGCTTCAAGGACTTAACAGCACGGGTTTAAGTAAATTACAAGACATTGCCCAAGCTTTAGAGACGTTTAAAGCTGCTGGTAAAAAAATAATTGCTGTTGGCGATCAATATTCTCAAGACCAATATTACTTGGCAAGCTCTGCTGATGAAGTATGGCTCAACCCTCGTGGTTGGTTGTTACTTGACGGTTATGGCCGTTATCAACTTTATTTTAAATCTGCATTAGATAAGCTCTCTATTAGCCAACATATATTTCGAGTCGGTACCTATAAATCTGCTGTAGAACCATACATGCGCGACGATATGTCAGCGGCGGCTAAAGAAGCCAACAAATTATGGTTAACTGATTTATGGTCACAATATAAAAGTGATGTCGCAAGCAACCGAAAATTTTCGATTGATAACTTTGATGAAAATGCTGATGTTTTAGTGGCAAAACTTGAGCAAGCTGATGGTAATATTGCGCAGTATGCTTTAGATAATCTTTGGGTTGACGCGTTAAAAAATCGTCAAGAGATGAAGCTGTCTTTGATTAAACTTGTTGGAAAAAATTCAGCCGGTGATAGCTATAATCATATTAGTTTCAAACATTATTTGTCTGCCACTAAACCTATGTATCCAATGGTTAACCCAAATACCGATAAAGTCGCCGTTATTGTTGCTAAGGGGACTATTTTAGATGGTCGCCAAAAGCCAGGAACCATTGGCGGGGATAGTACAGCATCACTATTAAGAGAAGCGCGTTTAAACAATAAGGTGAAAGCGGTAGTTCTTCGTGTCGATAGCCCGGGTGGAAGTGCTTATGCCTCTGAAATTATTCGTCAAGAAATTGAACTGATCAAGTTAGCAGGAAAACCTGTTGTTGCTTCAATGGGAACTTATGCCGCTTCTGGGGGCTATTGGATATCGGCACCTGCTGATAAAATAATAGCTTCTCCAGCAACGATCACCGGCTCAATTGGTATTTATGGATTTTTCATGACCTTTGAGAATTCATTAAGCAAACTAGGTGTTTACACTGATGGCGTTGGTACCACTGATATAGCCGGATTTGGTGTAACCCGCCCACTGACTGATGGCATGGCAAGAGTATTTCAATTAAATATTAATAGAGGCTATCAAGACTTCATTGGCCTTGTCGCCGAAAATAGAAATATGAGCCTTGAGCAAGTTGATAGTATAGCCCAAGGACGTGTCTGGTCAGGTGCAAAAGCGAAAGAGTTAGGGCTTGTTGATGAGTTAGGCAACTTAACGACCGCTATTAATGCAGCAGCAGAATTAGCCGAGTTAGCAACGTTTGAAACCTTATTGATTGAAATAGAACAAACGCAAAAAGATCTTTTCCTGCAAGGATTATTAGGTCAAGCAAAGACTTTCTTTCCTGAAACTGAAATAATGACTCTAAGTAATACGGATAAATTATTTTTAGAAATGAAAGCACAGCTATCTCACCTCAACATACTTAATGATCCGCAAGGGGTTTACTCCTTATGTATGACCTGTGAAATTAATTAGTTCGCAGTGACCTAAATCGCTTTGTTATATTCACATGGAAGTGAATAGAGAACAATATTTAACAAGCGCACGTGATTATCAGACCAAACGACAAGACAGTAATAATTCTAAGGTAACAGTATGAAAAAACGCATTTATATCGCCTACACTGGCGGTACCATCGGCATGAAAAACAGCGGCCAAGGTTGTGTTCCGGTAAAAGGACATTTAACCGAGTCAATTAATGGTACGCCTGATTTTCATCGACAAGAGATGCCTGACTTTACCATTAATGAATATTCACCATTAATTGATTCATCAAACATGACGCCGCAAGATTGGCAACGTATTGCCGATGATATAAAAGCTAATTACGATAATTATGATGGCTTTGTTGTTCTTCATGGTACAGATACCATGGCTTATACCAGCTCTGCGCTTTCGTTTATGTTTGAAAACTTATCTAAACCTGTCATTGTTACCGGCTCACAAATTCCGTTAAGCCAATTACGCTCAGACGGACAAGTAAATCTGTTAAATTCACTTTATATTGCGGCAAACTACCCCATCAATGAAGTGGGCTTATATTTTAATAATAAATTATACCGGGGTAACCGTTGCATTAAAGCCTACGCTGATGGTTTTAACGCTTTTGATTCCCCCAATATGTCGCCACTTCTAGAAGCTGGAATTAATATTAAGCTCCTTGAAGGTAAACTCAACGTTGCTGTTACCCAACCATTCTCGGTCGCACAAATAACACCACAACCGATAGGTGTTGTTCATTTGTACCCAGGGATTTCTAGTGAATTAGTCGCCAATATTATCAAGCAACCGGTAAAAGCGTTAATTATTCGCAGTTATGGCGTCGGTAATGCGCCACAAGATGAACAGTTACTTGCTTGTTTAACGCAAGCTTATCATCAAGGAATTGTGGTGGTAAATTGTAGCCAATGTATAAAAGGGACTGTGAATATGGAAGGTTATGCAACGGGCGTCGCATTAAGTAAATGTGGTGTTGTCGGTGGTGGTGATATGACGCTAGAAGCAACATTAACTAAACTACATTACTTACTCAGTAAAGAATTACCTCAAGCTGAAATTTGTCGTCTTTTACAAGAAAATCTCCGTGGTGAACTCACGACTCATTAAACCATTACGCTCTGGTTGCTATGATTAAGAAACATGGCAGCCTTATTTATCTCTCCTATACTGCCATATCACCCCTAGCCAAAGCAAAGAATATAAAGCACTTAAAATCAACAACTTAGAACAATACCGGTACTTATACCCGTCGATTTACAAGGATTATCCTTTAAATAAATAGTTACGCGTTACCAGTGATCGGGATAAAATCAACATTAAATATAATAGTAGCCCGCTTTTACTCTCCTTAAAAAACTGGCAATATTTAGTAAACACCAGAAAAGAAAAAGCCACTAAATAATCAGTGGCTTTGGGGTATTGTTAAGTATAATTAATGAAATAAACTCACATTCAACTCATATAAAACTTAAGTTACCTTAACAGTAAATAGGTTTAACTCTGGCCAGTAATGGTAAATCATTTGCAGATAACGCCCCTAATTTTAACCATTCAATAAGCGATTTAGTTAAATCGATAGATTGCCCTGACAACATTTGATTTTGTAATAATTGTACCTGTACTTGCATCCGCTCGGCTTTAAATTCTGCAGGCGACTCTTTACTTGCCAAAATTTCGAGTTCAAGGGTTTTGTTACTTCGGTCAATCAGTTTGCTGTTTTGATAACACTCTTGTAAACGTTTCTGCCAAACATTGGGTAAATCTACCAGTGTTTCAGAAAAATCTGCTGCCGTTTCCGGTTTATTAGTAGCTAAACTTTCTAAGCAATCGAAAACAAGTTGCCAAGTCTTGGCCTTTTTGTTTTCTGTCATTTGCATGAGTCGTTGAGATATTTGCGCAAGTAATTTTTCAGCTAAGGTTACGGCACTTCTTATTACCGGACGTTGACTGGTAATTTTTACTCGTAATTCTTCAATACTTACTTGTAAGCTTAATAATGCTGTTTCTGATATATCCGCGACTAGTTGTTGCTGATAGCTTTGTAATTGTTGTGATAATTCAATTTGTTGATTTTCACGGTTCGATTGTTCAAGCAACTTAGCTTCATCACGCTTTGAAAATAGCTGGTCATTCACTTTTCTAAATTTTTGCCAAAGCTGATTCTCTTCACGTTGACCGCTGTAGCCAATGGCTTGCCATTGTGTTTGCAGTTTTTTAACACTCTCAATTGCAGAGAAAACGTCATCGTCGTTCAATGCTTGAGTAACTTGAGCGATCAATAGGTTTTTGCTATCACTGTTACGTTGATGATAATTTCTTAATTCAGCTTTAACGGGTTGTAAGCTCGCCGTAAACGATTGACTAAGTAAGTTGAATTTAGTTTTATCAACCTGCCCCGCGTTTTGCCATTGCTGTATTAATTTATTGAGTGTTGCATCAGTAAACTTCCAATCGATGGCTTCATTATCAATGCCTTCATTGAGTTTTGCAGAAAAGTCGTCGGCAAAACTTTGGGCTTTACTAATAAGTTGCTGGCGAGATTCAAGATGTAGTTCACGTAACTTTTCTTGTTCTGCATAAAATAACCGACATGGAGCAAAAGCTTGTTCGCAAAGTGCGTTGAATTGATAATTTAACTCTTTTTCAATTGACTCTTCAGCATGTCCAAGTGAATTCCACGTAACACGAAATTGTTTAACTTTTGCTGCTTGCTCATTGGGGTTATCAATTGGCTGATCAACGAGTAACTTAATATCCACAAGTAACTGCTGTTTTCTAGGCGTAGCAATAGATTGCTCTAAATCACTTAACTCGGCTATTTTATCTGCTATATCATCAAAGTCACGTTGAACTCGTGACTTTTGCTCTTCGGATAAACCATCAAAATGTTTTTTAGCTTTTTTGAAAACACCAAAAGCCGCATTGTACTTACCTGTCATTATTAAGCGCTTTACATCAGCAACTTTTTTCTGGCATTGTGATAAAAGTAAGCCTTGTTCTTTAATTAACGATTTTAGGCCTTGCTGCCATTGTTGTCTTATTTCTTTAAAGGCGTCAACAATAGATTGTGGTAATACCCCCGCCGCTTTTAGCTCAACAGTTTTCCATTCTTGTAACCACTGATCGAACAGAGGTTTACGAAGATTCAATTCTTCAATGTTTTTAGGTAAAGCTACTTGTGATATTTTTGAAATTAGATGGGTTGCATCACTCACCGATTGTGCAATCTCAGGCAATTGAGCCAGTTTTTTTGCTTGGGCTTTTACTAAAGCAATAAAGTGTTGTTGTTCTTTACTGTTTAATATTGAAGAGGTTATTTCTCCACGTAATTGTTCAAGTTTATCTTGATACTCAGCTTCATCAAGATCACCACTTTCAAAAATTGTTGTGGTAAGCTTTTTACTCATTTCATTAAGAGCACTATTAAAATGCTCATTAGCCAAACGTTTGTCTGCCACTAATTTTTCAGCAATGATTTCTTGTTGATGGGCTTCATGTAACGGAGAAAAATGTTTAATGAGTTGGCTATTAATTATTTTATACTTTTCTGTAAAGTTCTGAGCTTCCGGCGAAGAGAGACAAGAGAAATCTTGATAATAGTTTTGCCACTGCGTTTCTAATTCAGCTTGTTTTTCTTTGAGTTGCAGATAATCATTGACCTCTTTCAAAGCAAGTAACTTTGCTAAAACTAACTGAACACCTTTTTTAATTTTGTCAGGTTGTTCTGCCAACTCGTGTAAATGTTGTAACTGTTGCTCAATATTAGTTTTTATTTTTTCATTACATGATTTTTTAAGTAATTTATCTAGTACATCAAGAGGCAATACTTGTTTGAGTAAATAAGCTTGTACGACTTCATCTTGCTTATGGGTAAATATTGAATGGGTTAACGATGGTTTATTAATTTTTTCAAATAAAGCGATAACAACATCGGCTTGTGTTTCATTTTGTAACCATAGTTCCAATGACGGTAACTTATCAATGCTTTTCAATAAGATTAATTTGTCTTGATTACTGATCGTTATTTCGTGCTGGCCAAGCAGAATCTTTTCTACTTGCTTAAGACAATATTCACGGACTTTTTTATTATCGTTGTCGATACTGTTTCTATGCCAAACAGTAAAGTCAGCCATTTTAATGAGAGCAGCGCGGCGCACTAATTCGTTAGGGTCTGTTTGTGCAAGATTTGTTAATATAACTAAGTCATCGGGATTGCTAAGTAATAAATCTTCACTGATTGCCGTTAACCGAACATTGTGTTCTTTACTTTGCCATTTTGCTTTGAAAAATTTAGAAAAAATCATAAATCGGAAAACCTTGCAATATTATTGTCTGGGTTGTTTTTAAGATCAGCGAACTCGCTTTTCAACTGGCGTTTAGTTTTATCTACGATAAGTCCATCTGCGCCAACGCTTAAGATTTGATCTGAATTTAAATGTCTTGATTGATAAGCCATGGTAATTTGCAGCGCTGATGTTTTTTGTGCTGTATCAACTATAGTTCCCTCTGGCCATTTGCCCGTTTCAGCGGCACACTTTAAGCGCAAGTACATTTCTTCTGACATATCGTCTACTAATGAAATAATATCCATTGTTATATTTACAGCCTTTGTTTCTTAATTCTTACGAGAAAAGTTAATGTTAATTTCGGTATTTAAGCATCAGCAAACGAATGCGAGTTGCAATATACCAAATAAAGCCAACCACTGCCGCACCAATACTTATAAAATATTGCCATGTGCCCTGCTGTGCGTCTTGCCAATACAAAAATAGAAAACCACCACAAAAAAGTAACATAGCGATAAATGAGTGATTCATCAGTTTTTGGGATTGATCTATTTTGCTCAATTTTTTCATTGATGCTATTTGACTGGCATCAACTTTGGTCAAATCGATTTCACAATGAGAGCAAGACTTCGCTTTGTCAGATATCTTTTTCTTACAGTTTGGGCAATTAATTACAGCCATAGGAAGATAACGCTCCATAAAATAATTAGTGTTAATATTCTACCTAAATTTAAGCAAAAAAAAACGTCCTATTGGACGTTTTTTAAAGTAATTTTACTTTTATTGCAAATTAATAAAAGTAAATCAATTATAAATAAAATTACTTGTTTTTATTAAAACGATCTTCCCAGAATTTAGCTTTTTCAATACCAAGCTTTTTAGGGTCAAAGGTAAATTTTGTCACCCCTAGTTTCTGCTGACGTTCATAATCTTTTAGTGCTTTAATCGCGGGCTTAGCCATAAAGAAGATGGCGATAAGTGCAAAAATATTCAACCAAGCCATTAACCCAACACCAATATCACCAAGACTCCAGGCGGCACTCGGTTCTGCAACTGTCCCATAAAAGACTGCTGACATTAGCACCACTTTAAGGAGGAATCTAAGTGCCGGCATTTTAATTGTTTTATTAATATAAGAAACATTATTTTCCGCGATAAAGTAATAAGCTAGTACCGTTGTAAAGGCAAAGAAAAACAAAGCAATAGCAATAAAGGGTTTACCAAAACCGGTTAAAACACTATCGACCGCAATTTGCGTAAAAGCAGGACCACTAATAACAACGTCACTGGCTAAGTTACTAACAACAAAACTAGTCGCGCCTTCTGGCATAACATTATACGACTGTGTGATTAAGATCATAAACGCAGTAGCAGAACAAACAAATAAGGTGTCAATATAAACTGAGAAGGCTTGCACTAATCCTTGTTGCGCTGGATGTTCAACTTCTGCAGCAGCAGCAGCATGTGGTCCAGTACCTTGTCCGGCTTCATTTGAATAAACTCCGCGTTTAACACCCCAACCAATTGCTGCACCAAACCCCGCCATTGGCGTAAAAGCATCGGTAATAATTAGCATAAAGACACCAGGTAGCTGATCAATATGCAATGCTATGATAGTACACGCAATGATAATGTAAGCAAGCGCCATAAAAGGCACCACAATTTGGGTAAAGTTAGCAATACGCTTAACACCACCAAAAATGATAAAACCAAGTAATAAAACAATAAATACCGCGGTATATACTTTCGTTAAAGGTAAGTCGCCCATAAAAGAGCTAACTGAACCACCGGCGCCAAACACATTGACCATAGCATCACCGATGCCGTTTGATTGCACAACAGGTAATAAAACACCACAGGCAAGAATAGTTGATAAAGCAAATATCCAAGCATACCATTTTTGACCTAAGGCTTTTTCAATGTAGTAAGCTGGGCCACCACGGTACTGACCGTCCTCTTCTTCTTTATAAATTTGAGCATTAGTTGATTCGATATAAGCCGTTGCTGCGCCTAAAAAGGCAACCACCCACATCCAAAATACCGCGCCAGGTCCACCAAAACCAATGGCAGCGGCAACCCCTGCAATATTACCAGTACCAACACGTCCAGATAAAGACACCGCTAATGCTTGAAAAGATGAGATACCCTTTTCTGAGCTTTTACCCGAAAGCAATAGGCGAAACATTTCTCTAAAATGACGTACTTGCGCAAATCGCGTTAAAACAGAGAAAAAGACCCCCGTTCCTAAACAGAGATAAATTAAGTACGGGCTCCAAATATAGCCGTTAATGGTATTTACAATCGCTTCCACATGACACTCCAGATTTATTATTATTATTATTTAATTTGTTGTTCGACGCTAATCGTTTAAGTGCAACTTGATATAGCACTTAAACGATCATCGAACTTCAATTATTGATTTTAGATAGGTTTAGCGTAAATCATCAACAACATGATAAATAGCCGTTAAAAAGTCACGACCAAATAAGCTACTACGCGTGTCTGACCAACCGACACTGCGGTCTGGTAATAAGTCATTATCTTTAAAAGGCATTTCTACGGTATAAGACAAACATTTGAAGTTATTACCAACCCAATTAGCACCCACAGTTAAGTTAGCTTGGCCGGGCTCATCTTTATCATATCCTTTGTCATCTTGAAACTCAGGAGTTATCGCTAGAAGAATGGCTTTGAATTTTTCTTCTAAGGCTTGATGTTTAGCGTCATATGCGGGGACACCTTCACAGCCAGCAACAAAGTTAAACGGTAGAGCTTCATCGCCATGAATATCAAGAAACATGTCAACACCGGTAGCTAACATTTTCTCACGCACCAAGAAAACTTCTGGACTACGTGACATTGAAGGCTCTAACCACTCACGATTTAAATTAGTACCGATAGCATTTGTTCTTAAATGTCCTCGAACTGAACCATCAGGATTCATATTAGGCACTAAATAAAACACCGAACTGTCTAAGAGTGAGCGAGCAACGCCATCGTCTTCATCGAGCAAACGGTCAATAAAACCTTCCATAAACCATTCAGCCATACTTTCGCCAGGATGTTGACGAGCAGTAACCCAAATAACTTTCTTGTTGGGACCTTCTTCTCCAACTTTTAATACTGACACATCGCGTCCATCAAGGGTTTGTCCTAAAACTTGCAACTGGCAATCAATATCTAATTGCGCTTGATGCAGTAAGTCTTGATGACGTTCGTAGCTATACGGAGCAAAATAAGCAAAATAAACTGAATCATATTCTGGGGTTAAAGTAATACTCAGTTTTTCTCCATCAAATTCAGTTGGTACACGAAACCAATGCTCACGGTCGTAGGAAGCCACTGCTTGATAATCGGTCCATCCTTCTGTGTAAGCAGAAGTTCCAGCATTCATTAAATGAAGGGTATGTTCACAACGATCGGTATTATTAAGTTTAAAATGAAACCACTGATAAAAATCAGATTGGTTGTCTTTAACAATTTCAAGTTGAATATTATCGGCTTGGCTTGCATCAATAACGCGGATATTTCCACTATCAAAGTTAGAGGTAATTTGCATGACAGGATCTGCTATTTTTATTATGAATAGCCACAGTGTACACAAACAATGAAAAGATCAGAAGTAATATGCGTTAAAGTGTTCTAAGAAACAGCCCAATTTCAGAAGAATAGCCCATTGATTTTGCAATAACGGTATTTTTATCATCAATGACATAATAACTTGGATAACCTTCTATCTTGAATTGATGCTTGATTTGCTCTGTACCTAAGGCAATAGGGAAAGTTAATTGATGCTGGCTAGAAAAATCAAAGACCTCTTTTTTATCAACATAATCTAATGCAATGGCGATAACATTTATCTGTTGGTTCTTTTCATATGTCTCTTGAAGATTACTGATACTGATATGACATATTTGACACCAAGGAGCAAAAAAATAAATAATGGTAGTTTTCTTAAAATTGGCAAGTTCAATGGTTTTATCATCGAGCGTTTTTAATGAAACAGTTTGTGGCGTTATCTGTTCTCCCGTTGATAGCATGTCTGATTCTCTGAACATTGTCAGTGCTTGAAAGATGGCTAAAAACACCACAGCTTGAATAAATAAACTCTTCAACACAACTCACCTTTATAAATAATATAATAACGAAATAGTTATATTTATAGACCCGATCACCCGATTAAAAATTCAAATTAAAACAAAAAAAATCCAATACCTAGGTATTGGATCTTTATTGCTATTAATAGAGGAAGGTTAACAAGTAGCGTTAGCCTATCTGTGTTAAACCATTCATGTAAGGTTGTAATGCTGTTGGAATTTTTACACTGCCGTCAGCTTGTTGGTAATTTTCTAAAATAGCGACTAATGTACGACCAACCGCTAAGCCAGAGCCATTTAAGGTGTGCAATAATTCAGGTCTCTTCGTTTCACTGCTTCTAAAGCGTGCTTGCATGCGGCGAGCTTGAAAGTCGCCCATGTTAGAACAAGAAGAGATTTCACGGTAAGTATTTTGTGCAGGCAACCATACTTCGATATCGAATGTTTTAGTTGCACTAAAACCAATATCCCCCGTACATAAAATAACGGTACGGTAAGGTAATTCTAATCTTTCAAGAATTTTTTCAGCATGACCTGTTAAGGCTTCTAACGCGGTAAATGAATCTTCTGGCTTAACAATCTGCACCATTTCAACTTTATCAAACTGATGCTGGCGAATTAGACCGCGAATATCACGACCACCTGAACCGGCTTCACTTCTAAAACATGGGGTATGCGCGCACATCTTAATAGGTAACTCGGCCTCTTCTACAATTTCATTTCTTAATAAATTTGTTAAAGGGACTTCAGCCGTTGGGATCAAAGAGAATTTTTTATTACTTAAATCAGTGTGAAATAAATCTTCACCAAATTTAGGTAACTGTCCTGTGCCATAAAGTGAATCTTGATTCACTAAATAAGGCACGTACATTTCTTGATAACCATGCTCTTCGGTATGAACATCAAGCATTAACTGTGCAAGCGCACGGTGCATTTTAGCAATTTGGCCACGTAAAACCGCAAAACGTGTTCCCGCAAGTTTAGCACCACTTTCAAAATCTAAACCGTTGCCAATACCAGCACCAACATCAACATGATCTTTAACTTCGAAATCAAAGACACGAGGTGTTCCCCAGCGTTTAATTTCAACATTATCATCTTCACTTGCCCCGTCTGGGACTGAATGATCGATTAAATTTGGTACCGCCGAAAGAATATCATCAATTTTAGCAAGCACATCATCTTGTTCAATTTTGGCAGCATCTAGATCAGCACCTAATTGACTCACTTCAGCTAATAATGGCTGAATATCTTCTCCACGCGCTTTAGCTTGGCCAATAGATTTTGAACGGGTATTGCGTTGATTTTGTAATTCTTGGGTTTTGATCTGAAAAGCTTTTCGTTGCTCTTCTAGATCGATTAATAACGCAGTATCTAAAGAAAAGCCACGTTTCGCTAATTGTGCCGCAGTGGCTTCGATATCATTTCTAAATAATTTTGGATCAAGCATTTTATTCACATCTACAAGTTAAGTGGTTGTTTATTTATTTTAGCTTTGCTTACTTAGTCGCATAAGTTACTAAGTACATCCCAATACCAGCAGCAAAAACACATAAGCTGACATTAAGTAATATATTTATCATGCCTTTTAGGAATTCACCTTGTTGCATTAACAAAAGTGTATCCAATGAAAAGGTTGAAAATGTGGTGAAAGCTCCTAGAAACCCGATACCTATTAGGGTTCGGTAGACACTTACTTCAATTACACCATTTTCAATAAGACCATATAAGGTGCCCATGATCAATGAACCGGAAATATTAACCGCCAATGTCGCAAAAGGGAAACCTTTTCCGAGCCAATTCAATATTAATTGCGAAAAATAAAAGCGTAGACTTGCCCCACACGCTCCGCCAAGTGCTACAAATAGATATAATGAAAAGGTACTAATGGTATTAGTCATAACGTTTATTATTACTTTGGTTATTTAATTCATTGAGAAAATTTTGTTTATCTTTTAACTGTTTTTCCAAGCCACGGTCTGTTGGTTGATAAAGCAAGGTATGTTGCAAGGATTCAGGAAAATAATTTTCCCCTGCAGCAAAGCCATTATCTTCATTATGAGCGTACCTATACTCGCTGCCATGACCGAGTTCTTTAGTAATACTACTGGTGGCATTTTTTAAATGAAAGGGGACGTCGAGCTCTGCAGTATTTTTAGCAAGCTCTTTGGCCTGGTTAAAAGCCATATATACGGCATTACTTTTCGGTGCTAAAGCCATGTATACAGTTGCTTGAGCTATAGCTCGCTCACCTTCACTAGGTCCGACACGCTGAAAAGTATCCCAAGCATTAATAGCGAGTTGCATTGCTCTGGGGTCGGCATTACCAATGTCTTCACTGGCGATCGCTAACAGCCGACGGGCGACGTAAAGTGCATCTCCGCCCCCTGCTAATATTCTCGCGTACCAATAAAGTGCGGCATCAGGAGAGCTACCGCGCACAGATTTATGAAAAGCACTGATCAAATCATAAAAGGCATCACCACCTTTATCGTATAAAGCAATTTTATTGCCCGCTACTTGCACAACAGTTTCTAAAGTAATAGTGATTTTGGATCCTGACAGAATATCAACGCAGTTTTCAAAGACATTCAATAGACGTCGTGCATCGCCATTCGCCAAGGTTAATAATTGCTGCTGGGCATTATCGGCAATAGATATCTTAATGTTTTTGCTGTTTTGCTGATTCTCACAAGCGCGCGTTAAAATAATTGATAGATCATCACGCGTTAACTTTTTTAAAGTATAAACACGTGCACGTGATAAAACTGCTTGGTTAAGTTCAAAAGCGGGATTTTCAGTGGTCGCGCCAATAAAAATAATGGTGCCATCTTCAATAAAAGGCAAAAAAGCGTCTTGCTGTCCTTTATTAAAACGGTGAACTTCGTCAACAAATAATACGGTGCGTTTTTTATGGCGAAGTAAACGTTGCTTAGCATTATCTATTGCTTGACGTATATCTTTAATACCCGAGGTTACCGCCGATAAGCGTTCAACCTCGGCATTTGCATGACTAGCGATAATTTCTGCTAAGGTGGTTTTGCCTGTACCCGGCGGCCCCCAAAAGATAACAGAATGACACTTCCCCTGCTCAATCGCGATCGTTAACGGCATACCTGGCGATAAGATATGTTGTTGACCTTGATAATCGGCTAATGTTTTAGGGCGAAGTTTGGCCGCTAATGGTTGAAACTGATCATCGTCATTGTCAGTTTCAATCATTCCTTCATCAGCGAAATCTAAAGGTAAAGAGCCATTAGCGTCGTCGTTAGCGTTGATCATCTAACTCAACACCTTCGGGTATTTTAAAGGTAAATAGTGCACTTTCGGGAACAGTTACTTGGTCAAACTGTGAAAGCTTAAACAGGCTTAACTGCCCTGTTGCGTCTAAAATAGTAAAGCTAGTAAGCATATTACTATTTTTCTTAAAACGTAATTCTAACGTCTTCACTTGGGCATTATTATCATTGGCATGAATGAGGTAATTGTTTTCATCCGTCGAGCTAACACTATAATGTTGCCATAGTGTTGGATCGCTGCTTGTTAATAATAAAATGGGGGTATTGAGTAGCGCTTTTTCTAAAAGATAAGCACTAACCTGCTCTACAAACGGGTCAAAAAACCATAAGGTATCACCATCTGAAACGATTAATGACTCATCTGGTTCTGCCGTTTTCCAGTGTACTAAGTTAGGTTTTTTAACCGCTAGAGTACCCAAAGCGTTTTGTAACTCATTACCTTCAGCATCCAGAACTTGCTGGTTAAAATTTGCCGTAAAATATTCAAGTTTTGCTAATTTTTGTATTAAATTACTTTTAATGATTAGAGCATCGTTGCTTGGCTTTTCTATAACATTGGTCGGTTCATTGAACGGCAAAGCAAAAACGGAGGTACTTTCACTGCTTAATACAACAACAGAAAAAAATGATAAAAGTGCTGTTTTTTTTAGGGAAAAATTCATTCAGTTATCCTTATAACTTGACTACATAAGTCGGGAAAAATAACACCTACAAATCTCTTACAGGTGGTGGTGCCAATACTTCACGGGCACCGTTATGGCCTGGTGAACTTACCACACTTTGGTTTTCCATATCTTCAACAATACGTGCTGCACGGTTATAACCAATTCTAAATTTACGTTGCACACTTGATATGGAGACACGTCGACCTTTAGTGACAAATTCAACCGCCTCGTCATACAAGGTATCAAGTTCAACCGCTTCATCGGCTTCGGCTTGCTCTCCGGGTAATAAAATTTCATTATCAGTATCACCTGACAATATTTCTTCAACATAATTAGGTTCGCCACGAGACTTCCAGTCGGCAACAACAGCATGTACTTCGTCATCGTTAACAAAAGCGCCGTGAACACGCACAGAAACAGCCTCGCCAGGTGGTAAATAAAACATATCTCCCATGCCTAACAGCTGTTCAGCACCTTGTTGGTCAAGAATAATACGTGACTCCATTCTTGATTGTACTCGCAGTGCCATACGGGTTGGAATATTAGCTTTAATTAAACCGGTAATTACATCCGCTGAGGGGCGTTGAGTCGCTAAAATTAAGTGCATACCCGCCGCTCGGGCTTTTTGAGCAATACGCGCAATAAGTTCTTCGACTTTTTTACCTGCAACCATCATCATATCGGCAAATTCGTCAACGAGTATAACAATCGCAGGCAATTTTTCTAACAAAGGCGGCGTTTGCGTAAAAGCATCATTAGGCTGCCAAGTAGGATCGATTAACGGCTCTCCAGCTTCAATAGCATTAAGCACTTTTTCATTGTAGCCTTTAAGGTTACGTACACCCAGAGACGACATAAGTTTATAGCGACGTTCCATTTCACCGACACACCAGCGCAGCGCGTTAGCCGCTTCTTTCATGTCGGTAACCACTTCAGCTAACAAATGTGGAATACCGTTATAAACAGAGAGTTCAACTTGTTTGGGGTCGATCATTATCATCCGCACATCTTCAGGTGTGGATTTATACAATATACTGACAATCATGGTATTAACCGCAACTGACTTACCTGAGCCTGTTGTTCCTGCCACTAATAAATGTGGCATCTTGGCTAGATCGGCTATCACGGGTTTACCTGAAATATCGCTACCAATCGCCATGGCTAAGTGGGATCTTGATGCAGCAAATGCCGGGGCAGAAATGACATCAGTAAAATAAACCGTTTCTCTATATTTATTGGGTAACTCAACACCAATGACAGATTTACCTTCAATAACTTCAACGACACGGACACTTTTAGCAGATAAGGAACGGGCAATATCTTGCGACAAACCGCTTACTTTACTGGCTTTAACACCTGGCGCTAAATTTAACTCGAAACGGGTAATAACAGGTCCGGGATAAACACCAACGACTTCAGCTTTCACACCAAACTCTAAGAGTTTTTCCTCAACTAGTCGACTGACTAATTCAAGCTCTTTCTCGTCAATAGGGTTTTCAGTCCGGTTGGGGCGATCTAATAAATCAAGCCCCGGTAGTCCTTGATAAGTTGCGCTATCTCTTTTTACCGCGACCTTTATCGGTTCTTCAACATTGATTGGATCAACTTTCTCAAAGGCAGCCGTTATTTCATCATCGCTAACATGTTCTTGAACATTAAAAGCGAGTGGTTCACCGATTAGGTCATCTATTGCGACAAAATGCTCGATGTCCTCTTCGAGATCAAAAGAAAGATCTTTTTTACTCGGTGCAATAATGTCTTCATATTCTTGTTCATTTATTGCATCAAAAGCATGATGTAGCTCTTCGTTTTCATCCTCTAGATTTTCATCTACTTGAAAACTTGCCGGTTGTTTTTCAGTTAGCTCAGGTAAAGCCACTGGCTGTTCTTTTTTCTCAACAGTACTAACCAATACTTGTTTTTTTACTTTTTCAGTCTTCAATGCAGTGAAGTAGGCTTGTAGTTTTTGAGGTATTGTTAATAAATATTGGGCGAATAGTATTGTATAAGCACCGGTTTTATCAATAAAGGCGATCAATGAGAAACCGGTTAGTAGCACAAAACCAGAGAGGAGAAAGGTCAAGAATAATAAAGTACTACCGACAAAAGAAAAATAAGGCAGCACCGTTTGACTTAACGCGTCACCAATAATACCACCAGCTGAAAAGTAAAAGACATCATCAAAATTCATACTGGCAATTGATGTTATACCAATATAAAAAAGAATAAAGCCAATACACTTTAACCCTAAGGTTAAGTAATCTAATTGAATTAAGCGATGATATTTTTGAAACAATAACCACCCTGTTATTGCAGTAACAAAGGGTAGACTATAAGAAATAAAACCAAATAAGTTTAACAGTAGGTCAGAAATATAAGCGCCAACAGCACCGCCTAAATTACGAATAGGTGTTTGATAACCACTTTGAGACCAACCAGGATCAGCGGGGTTAAAGCTAAATAGCGCTAACATAATAAACATGGCAAAAAGAAAAGAAACCAACAAACCAGCTTCTAGTAATCGTTGCACACCATTTAATTTACTTTGAGTAGGAGATTCTGTAGACAATATAATAAACCGAGTTAATAACTATTTTATAGCCATACCACTCAAGTTGCAGTAATACGGGTATGTTTATATACAGTAAAATAACAAACTATTGTAAGGAGTTAAATGTTTAAATCACTTACTTGAGCTCAATGATGCGATTAACGTTTAATCGGTAGAAAATTAGTCGATTTAACCTCTTCCATAACAACATAACTTCTACTTTCGCTTACAGAGGGCAAACGAAGTAAAGTATCACCTAGTAATTCTCGATAGGCGACCATGTCTGCAACGCGGGTTTTAAGTAAAAAGTCAAAGTTTCCAGACACTAAATGACACTCTTGTATAACATCAAGGTCATGGACCGCCCTAGAAAAATCATCAAAAACATCAGGACTGGTTTTGGTTAAGGTTATTTCCACTAATACAAGTAATGCAGCTTCAAGCTTTTGGGGGTTTAATATCGCTTGGTAGCCTTTAATATACTTCTCTTTTTCTAATCGCTTAACCCTTTCTAAACAAGGTGTTGGACTTAGCCCTACCCTTTTAGACAACTCTATATTGGATATACGAGCATTTTTTTGTAGCTCAACGAGAATATTACGATCGATGCGATCAATACTTTTGCTTTGAGACGACGACATTATATAAAACACTACATTTTCGAGTTATAACAGGATTATATATCGATTTATAAAATATTACGATAGGTTAATTCGAGAATAACGCATTATAATAGCCGCAAATAATATAAAAACATTTAACAGGTGAGACGATTATGATTATTGGTGTTCCTAAAGAAATTAAAAACCATGAGTACCGTATAGGCTTAACTCCAGCAGGCGTTAATGAGCTAACGGTTAATGGTCATGAAGTGATTGTTGAAAATAACGGCGGCGAATCTATTGGTTTTGAAAACGAGCAATATATAGCAGCCGGTGCCAAAATTATAAACACGGCGGCAGAAATTTTTGCAACCGCTGACATGATAATAAAAGTAAAAGAGCCACAACCTGACGAGTGTAAAATGCTACGCCCAGGTCAAATACTTTTTACTTACCTACATTTAGCACCCGATGCTAAGCAAACTGAATTATTAGTTGCTTCTGGCGCAACCTGTATTGCCTACGAAACGGTAACCTCTGCTCAAGGTGGTTTACCTTTATTAGCGCCAATGTCTGAAGTCGCTGGACGTATGTCTATTCAAGCAGGTGCTCATGCGCTTGAAAAAGCACAAGGCGGTTTAGGTGCTTTATTAGGTGGTGTTCCGGGTGTTGCTCCTGCGAAAGTATTAATTATAGGTGGCGGTGTTGTTGGTACTCAAGCTGCTCGTATGGCAATAGGTATGGGCGCTGATGTAACGATATTAGATCGTTCATTACCCCGTCTACGTCAATTAGATACTGAATTTGATGGCCGTTTAAAAACAGTTTACTCTACTGCCGATGCGATGGACCAATTAATTGTTGAAGCTGACTTAGTCATAGGCGCGGTCTTAATTCCAGGTGCAGCTGCACCTAAATTGGTAACAAGAGCCCACATCAAAATGATGAAAAAAGGTGCTGTTGTTGTTGATGTGGCGATTGACCAAGGTGGTTGTTTTGAAACATCAAAAGCAACAACTCATCAAGACCCAACGTATGTTGTTGACGACGTAGTACATTACTGTGTAGCTAACATGCCAGGTGGCGTAGCACGCACATCAACAATGGCATTAACTAATGCAACCATGCCATTTGCGGTAATGCTTGCCAATAAGGGTGCAAAACAAGCCATGCTTGACAACGTACACTTAATGAATGGTTTAAACGTATTAGGCGGAAAAATCACTTACCAACCTGTTGCTGAAGTTTTAGGCTACGACTACATACCACCTGAAGTGGCTATAGCGACTTTATAACGACTGAAAATAATACTTTGTGAGTTCTTCATAAAAACAACAAACCTCTGTTATATATTTAATAGAGGTTTTTTTTACGATGAATCTTAAACCTGACCATTTGGTTAGCTTGTGTTATATTTCAATAAATATCACTAAAATTAGAGTTAGGGAATCAATCATGGAAATTCAGGTTGTTGACTATCAAGATAAAAATGCTGGAAAATTATTTGTTCAAAGCTTAAGAGAAACAGGTTTCGGTGTATTAATTAATCACCCTATTGAGCAACAGCTTGTTGAATCTATTTATAAAAATTGGTATGAATTTTTTAGCGGTGAAGAAAAGCATAACTTAAGTTTTGATCCAAAGAAACAAGATGGCTACTTTTCAACCGAGATATCTGAGACGGCTAAGGGTCATGCAAATAAAGATATAAAAGAATATTTTCATGTTTATCCTTGGGGCAGGATCCCTGATCAACTTAAAGATGAAATACTTACTTATTACCAAAAAGCCTCTGAACTTGCTGCAGAATTACTTGATTGGGTAGAAAAATATAGTCCGGTCGACGTCTCAGAAAAATATTCAGAACAACTAGCGAATATGATCAAAGATACGCCAAATACTTTATTACGTATTTTACATTATCCGCCACTAAGTGGAGATGAAGAACCGGGCGCAGTGAGAGCCGCTGCGCACGAAGATATTAATTTATTAACCATATTACCGGCAGCAAATGAACCCGGTCTGCAAGTACAAAAGCAAGACGGGTCTTGGATTGACGTTCCCAGTGATTTTGGCAGTTTAATTATTAATATTGGTGATATGTTGCAAGAAGCCTCAGGTGGATATTTCCCATCTACCAGCCATCGGGTTATTAATCCTTCAGGTAAGGCCAGTAAAAAGTCTAGAATATCATTGCCGTTGTTTCTTCATCCACGAGACGAAGTCGTCTTGTCTGAACGACATACTCAAAAAAGCTACTTATTAGAAAGATTAAAAGAGCTTGGCGTAAAATAGCGATGAGTGGTGGTGTATAAGGGTTTATATGCCATCACTGTACATTTAACATTGCACTCATAGAAATTTTTATCAAAAAATTAATTTACCCTCTTGAGTTCTTTGCTTAAACTCCCAACTAATACCTTATAATTATACTTTTTATCAATCTTTGGAGTCATTCATGAGCGAAGCAAGACATTGCCCGTTACTCATTTTAGGATCAGGTCCAGCTGGTTACACGGCTGCAGTTTATGCCGCACGCGCAAATTTAAAACCAGTGATGATCACTGGCATGCAGCAAGGGGGTCAATTAACAACGACCACTGAAGTTGAAAACTGGCCTGGTGATGCCGATGACCTTACGGGTCCAGCATTAATGGATCGTATGCAAAAGCATGCAGAAAAGTTTGATACCGAGATTATTTTTGACCATATCAATGAAGTTGACTTTTCGAAACGCCCTTTTACCTTAAAAGGCGATAGCATGAGCTATACTTGTGATGCACTTATCATTTGTACGGGTGCTTCTGCACAATACCTAGGTTTACCTTCAGAAGAAGCATTTATGGGTAAAGGCGTTTCAGCCTGTGCTACCTGTGATGGTTTCTTTTACCGCAACCAAAAAGTTGCTGTTGTTGGCGGTGGTAATACCGCTGTTGAAGAAGCGTTATATTTATCAAATATTGCCTCTGAAGTTCACTTAGTGCATCGTCGTGAAACTTTTCGCTCTGAAAAGATTTTAACTGACCGTTTATACGAAAAAGTTAAAAACGGCAATATTACCTTACACTTAAATCAAACCTTAGATGAAGTGTTAGGCGATAAAATGGGTGTTACTGGTGTACGTTTAAAAGAAACGCAATCTGACACGACTAAAGATATTGACGTTATGGGTTGTTTTATTGCGATTGGTCATAAGCCAAACACTGATATTTTCAACGACCAATTAGCGATGAAAGATGGCTACTTAACGATACAAAGTGGCACTAACGGTAATGCAACACAGACCAGTGTCGAAGGTGTTTTTGCCGCGGGTGATGTAGCTGACCATATTTATCGTCAAGCAATTACCTCTGCTGGAGCTGGTTGTATGGCAGCCCTTGATGCAGAACGTTACTTAGACGCTAAAGGCTCTTAGTCATTAAAAACCAGATTGTCGCATTACTCGATGTCGATGATCTGGCATTTCCACCCTTAAAGCATGCGTTGATTGAACCTAATGGCTTACTGGCTTTTGGTGGTGATTTATCTGTAGCGCGATTAAAGTCGGCCTATCGAAGTGGTGTCTTTCCTTGGTACAGTGCTGGCGAAGCCATTATGTGGTGGAGCCCAGATCCGCGTGGTATTATCCTAACCGACCAATTACGTATTAATCGCACCTTGCGAAAAGTATTAAAACAACAGAACTTCACCGTAACCTTAAATCAAGCCTTTGACCGTGTTATTCATTATTGTGCCGACGCTCCCTTTCGTAAGGAAGATACTTGGATAGTTGATGATATGTTAGCGGCTTATCAACAAATGCATGACAATGGTGTCGCACATTCGATAGAAGTGTGGATGGATGGTGAATTGGCCGGCGGTTTATATGGCGTGGCAATTAATGGCAGCTTTTCTGGAGAATCAATGTTTTATCGAAAAAGCAATGGTTCTAAAATCGCATTAGTTTATTTAAATGCTTTATTAAAAGGCCAAAACATTCCATTAATTGACTGCCAAATGCTCAACCCTTTTTTAGAAGACATGGGCTGTATTGAGGTTTCACGCTCGCAGTTTATGACATTGAAAGCACAAGCATTAACGGTTTCATTACCACCGGATTTTTGGCTACCCCGCCAACTGACAGAAGAGCCTTAGTATGAGTACAAATTTTCAGTTAGGCATTACCGGTTCGTTTCCTTGTAACTACTTGCCCAACCAAGAAGAACGTTTACTGATTGCAACCGATGAACGTTTACATAACAGTGAACATTATGGTTGGTTAATGTCACAAGGCTTTAGACGCAGTGGTGATCAGATATACCGACCTCATTGTGAACTTTGCTCTGCATGCAAATCTCTGCGGGTCTTAGTTAAGGAATTTTTGTTATCTAAAAGTCAAAAACGAAATATAAAGAAAAATAACCTATTTACTATTAACATTTCAACTGAAAAAAAAGCTATTTATTACCCGCTGTACGAAAATTACATCAATACTTTACATACCGATGGCTCAATGTTCCCCGCGACAAACGATCAATACAATAGTTTTATCCGTTGTAATGTCACAGAGCAGCTCTACCTTGAAATTTGGCATGATAATCAACTTATTAGTGTTGCAGTAACCGATGTACTAAAAGATGCTCTATCAGCCGTATATACCTTTTATCATCCGGATTATAATAAGCACGGCTTAGGCGTGTTTTCTATTTTGCAGCAAGTGTATTTAGCAAAAGATAGGCAGAAGAACTTTCTTTATCTGGGTTACCAAATTGATGACTGCAAAAAGATGAACTACAAGGATCGTTATTACCCACATCAAGTATTGATAGAAAACAGATGGCAAACAGTAAATAAATAACACTATAGCTTTACATTCCGGCCTGTTTTCGGCATCATCTGCCCAGATTTTTGTTTATGCACAACTTTAGAGGTTTAGCGCCCAATGGCGAAAGAAGAAAATATTGAAATGCAAGGTACGGTTCTTGATACCTTACCAAATACTATGTTCCGCGTTGAACTAGAAAATGGTCATGTTGTTACGGCACATATTTCAGGAAAAATGCGTAAGAACTACATTCGCATATTAACGGGTGATAAAGTAACGGTTGAATTGACACCGTATGATTTATCTAAAGGCCGTATTATTTTCCGTGCTAGATAATTAAGACCCTATAAAGCTAAAAGCCCTGTGAATAATATTCACAGGGCTTTTTTATTGCTTTAGTTTTAGATCCTTAAACCTAACATTCAATCATTGACGATTAAGCCAGCTTTTTTAATAAGCCGTCGCTAGCATCTTCAACTAAATCTAAGACAAACTTAAATCCCCTCGCCCCACCATAATATGGATCAGGTACTTCTCGTTCTTCAAAATTATCTGCATATTCCAAAAACAATTGAATTTTTGCATGTAAGTGCTCTGGTGCTAACTTTTTTAGCTCTTTAACATTATGCTCGTCCATCGCTAAGACTAAATCAAATTTGGTGAAATCTTCAACAATAACTTTACGTGCTTTAATTTTGTCAAATGAGTAGCCACGTTCAGTACCTATCTTTTGTGCACGATGATCGGGCTTTTCACGCGCATGAGAGCCCGTTGTACCCGCAGAATCTATAATTAAAGAAATACCCTTTTCTTTAACTTTATGACGAAAGACCGCCTCAGCACTTGGCGAACGACAAATATTGCCCATACAGACAAACAGAATGCTATTTATTTCTTTATAATTCATAAGTTTAGTTACCAATCTCCATGTATTTGACATCTGATCACTAGTGTTTTCATACTAGTAAAATCAATGACTTATGTATTGTCAGTGTATTTAACGAAACTATCTTGAGCTATTTTTATAAGAAGGTAAAGGATAATTCTCGATAGAAAGTTACTTTACATCAAACTAAATTTAATTAGCAAAATAATGAAGAAAAAATATTTAATGGTGTAATAAATCATATCAACACCGCAGATTAAAATAATAGAAATTAACGGTGCCGATAAGCTAAAGACTTAAATAACGCCACTATGACTTTTTCGTGTCTGAGTCGTTATCTCCATCATCTTTCTCAGTATCTTCAATTTTTGGTGTACCGTTAGCATTAAATTCAGCTATCGCTTCACCAGAAGATTCCCAATGTTCTCTTTCTTCTTCTGTTGCTTTGGGCGAGAATAGCCCAGTAAAAGCATAGAAGATCCCAATAAGTGGTGCCATCCAGCAAGCAAAAGCAAGGGGGATATACAAAAGGTTTTCTATATTGCCATCAGCAATACCAAGACCTAGCGCTGAAATTACAAATGCACCACCCGCATTCCATGGAATAAGGGGAGACATTAATGTTCCACCTTCTTCGATTCCACGTGATAGATTTAAGGTTGAATAGCCCATACCACGATAAACAGGCGAGTACATTCGTCCCGGTAAAGCAATCGATAAATAAGGGTCTCCGGCAACTAAGTTAGTCGCAAAGGCAGTACCAATCGCCGCGGTTTGAATACCGGCAAAACTACTCACCTTACTCTTAATAGCATTAATAATTGACTTCAAACAACCTGTTTTTTCGAGTGCACCGCCAAAGCCTAGTGCAATTAATATCAAGGAAATGGTCCACATCATCGATTGTATGCCGCCCCTATTTAACAGGCTGTCAATTTCTTCAATTCCCGTACTTATCGAGTAGCCATTATTGGCAAAATCAAAAATTGATTGCAGACTCTGCCCCTGTACAACCATTGCCGTTGCACCACCCGCAACAACGCCAGCGAATAATGATGGCATAGGGGGATATTTTTTTATCGCTAAACCCATGACAACCAAAGCAGGTAATAATACCCATCCTGAAATATAAAAGTTTTCGTCTAGGGTGTTAGTGATAGCGTCAATTTCTTCAAATGAAATGCTTTGAGTGTCGATGACGAAAAATCCAACCAACAAATAAATGATAAGAGCGATGAGCATAGCTGGGATGGTCGTTGCCATCATATTTTTTATATGAGAAAAAACATCGGTTCCAGTCACTGCAGGGGCCAAATTAGTTGTGTCGGAAAGTGGTGAAATTTTATCACCAAAAAAAGCACCAGAAACTACAGCGCCAGCTGTCCAATATGCAGGAATGTTAAAACCTTCGCCAATGCCCATTAAGGCCAAACCAACCGTACCGACACTGGCCCAACTAGTACCAAGAGAAAGTGAAACAACAGCACAAATGACCATACCAGCAGCTAGAAAGATTTCAGGCGAAAGGACCTTTAAACCATAATAAATAATGCTGGGTACTGTACCGCTAGCAATCCAGACCCCAATAATCATCCCAACCGTTATTAAAACAGACACTGAAGGTAATGCGACGTGAATAACGTGAAAAATTCCTCTTTCAATATCTTTCCATTTCAGCCCTAACTTAATGCCAACAATACTGGTAATGGCTAAACCAATGGCAAGAGGAATGTGTGGCTCAAAAACCCCAAAGTAAAATATTTGTGTCCCAAGAATAAGTAGAGTTAATACGACAGGCGTCAAGGCAAGTAATAAACCCGGATTGGCATTTTTTGTCCGTTTCATTTAAATACCTCATGTTTTGTTATTCATAGATTAGGTGAAGAACAGTCATCGTGATGGGTAAAGCAATAGGCTAATTTAACTTGTTACGGCTTTGAAAGCATCACTACATCGTCGATATAAAGGATAACAAAGCTAGGGTCACACATCATTCATCCTTTGAAGGCCATGCATTATTTGCTGATTTTTTTGATGTAAATTATTGATCAAATCCAGAAGATACTCTTTACTATAATTGTTGATTATCAAGGGTAAAATAGATCTTAACCACATTTCTATCTTCTCATTTACCTCTAGCATTACAGTGGTTATTTTTCCACTGTTTGCATTAGGAGCTAACGCTAGTGTTTCTATATAAACTAATAACTGCTCGTCAATATCGTCATCGAACCACATTTCAAATGTTTTAATAGGCGCCTCTGTCAATGAGGTGATTAAATATTGGTTTCTGACTTTTTGCTTGTCTGTTAAATAATGTAAAAACATTCGAGCGCGCTCTTGCTCTGTCACTTTAAGACTTCTCTCATAAAACGCTAGCGTTGCGGTATTCAATGTTATTAGGTGTTCAAATACTTCACTTAACTGGTGATAACGCATAACTTTCCTTCCTATTCTAAATTTTTGTGAGCCTATTTTCGAAGAACCTAACGATCAACTTATAAATTAAACAACGCCACTTGAATTTTCTGCTTATGAATAATTTAGTCATGTAGGATTTATTTTTACAACTCAAAGTAACAAAATATCAGCCTGCTAGATGTGCGCTAGCGCACATACTTAATTGATGTAGCAGAACAAAAATCAATTTTTAGCATTATAAAAAGCCTAAAGGGGGAGATGTTACTTATACCGCCAATATACATATTTAGATATAACCTAAACTACTGAAAATATTACAATATAGTGGCTATAAGCTTTGTAAATAAAAAAGCTGTTAAGTTTTGTGTGATGGCGTACATATTTATTGTCACATTCCGTGCAAAATAATAGCCGTAACCTAAAACTTAACTAATTTAACTGAACGTAACTATTGGGATTTAATATGAGCAATGAAAACGAACACAGTATCGCGACTTTTGCGGCTTTAAAAACTTGCATAGCAAATGGTGAAGTACAATCAGTAAAAGAATTATTAGCAAAGCAGCCAATACAAGCACTTGAGAAAAGCTATCTTATTGATTTAGCGTTGTTAAATAACAACCCTACTATAATAGAACTGATTAAAGAGAGTCCAATAAGAAAATAAATGTATTAAAAAATTAACATCACAACTTAACGAGTGCCAAATACAAACACCAATGCATTCAATGGAATTACTTTTAACTTACAGGGCTGGGAAGGAACAAGAAAGGCTAGTCTCTATTTTATTGATTACCTAATTCTATTGATAACAATGCGCCTATAGGCAACGAAGTTAAGCGGCACGAAACAGCTTTATGGTCTGAAATAGTCGCGCAACTTAACCTGTTACTACGTTAGAATTTAACGAAAATTTCTAGCTTAAGAATGGAGAAGGTATCGTAATATATTATCCATTTTTGTTAGCCAACGCTTATTTACCTTGGCTAACGGTAACCCTTAACAAAGTTTAATAACTTTTAATAACTTTTAATAATACTTACGGAGCTCGTTTTCATATTCTGGATCAATAAACCGCTCTTGATCGAATGGTGGATTTTCCATTATTTTCTCAGCGTTTACATTAACGGTAATATAACAGTCAGTCCAATTAACTGCCTCAATACATTTATGACTAATCAAAACCTTGCGACCACCGGGAGCCCAATTACGCGTGTCTATGACGATATATGAAATAGTCCAATTATCATCATTTAAAATGAAGTCTTTAATATGGCCAATTTTTTGATCTTTCGCGTAGATTTTAAATTTCTTAACGTCATTGGTTGAATGTAAATGCCAATCTTCTGATTTTATTTGAGTATTATCCTTAGATAATTTTGTATCAACTAGGGGTTTGGGACTAGGAGAAGTTCTCCATAATCCTTCATTCATCCAATAGTAAGCATAACCGTAGAATTGAAATAATTCAGTTTCATATTGATGAGATATTTGTTGGTGTTCCTCAAGTGGAGGACTATTTTTAATTTTTTGTTGGCTTAAATCAACAGGGAATTTGTACTGTTCCCACTGAGGTTTTTGCAGTGAGATTGTGCTGATTAATATTTTTCGTTCTCCACAGAGCCACTTTTTAGTATCAGGAACTATGTAACGTATTACCCATAATTTATCGTCAAAGAGGAAATCTTTACAAAGACCTATTTTTTTGTCGATACCTTGTAATTGAAAACGCATAAGTTCATTGAGACTTCGTAACATTGTCCTACCCTTCTATATTAATTAAGCTTTAATTGTCGAAAGTGATGACTTCTATCATACTCGGTCAGTTATTTTTCGTATGTACGTCAACACACTTAGCAGTGATATTTTCACTCCGAAACATGGAGATAATATTTATATCTGTTATCGTTCAAGCACCTGATACCGGCACTTTGATTGGTAGCGGGTCCATACCCTTGTACTACTCGACCCTTGTGCTACTCGACCCTTGTGCTACTCGATTTAAATAATGGCAAATTCAATCAACGTGAACTTTCATATAAAGAAAGTTCACTCATAGATGATGATAGCTTTATTGTAGGAGGTGCTTATGCTTCATGATTTGACGTCTTAATTTTCTTTGCTAGCACAATGTAGAACGCTGGCAACACGTACAGTGTTAATATCGTACCAATACCAAGCCCCGCAACAATAGTAATACCAATCGCAAAACGCGACTGTGCGCCTGGACCCACTGCAATTAACAGCGGGATCATAGCCACAATAAGTGCCAGCGACGTCATAATAATGGGTCTCAAGCGAATCGCAGCCGCTTCAATGACTGCGTCGCGTCTATTGCGGCCTCGCTGTTGTAGAGTATTCGCAAATTCCACGATGAGAATACCATTTTTTGCAACTACACCAATTAGAGTGATCAGGCCCACTTGCGTATAAATATTCATTGAAGCAAAACCAAGCATAATAAAAGCCATAGCGCCGGCAATAGACATAGGTACAGACACCAGTATAATAAGTGGATCGCGCCAACTCTCAAATTGCGCCGCCAGCACAAGGTAGATAACGAGTAACGATATAAAGAAGGTAACGATTAGTGCACTACCAGAATTTTCGAATTGCCTAGACTCGCCCTTAAAATCGTAGCTAAAGCCGCGTGGCAAGATATCAGCAGCCTTGGCTTTCATAAAACCAACAGCATCTCCCATGGGTACTGATGGCACGGGAATACCTTCAATTGTTATCGAATTTAGCTGATTAAATTGTGTCCTTGACGAGGGTTCAAAATCATGTTCGAAATTAACGACCGAGCCAAGTGGAACCAACTCGCCAGAATCAGCGCGGATGTAATAATCGTTTATTGCCAGTTCACTATCTCTAGCATAACGCTCAACCTGAGGAATAACTTCGTAAGAGCGCCCTTCCATATTAAAACGATTAATATAGCCACCACCAAGCATACTACTGAGCTCCTGACCGATTTCTTCCATCGACAAACCTAAATCTGCAGCGCGATCTCTGTCAACCTTTACCCGAGTAACAGGCTTATCGATATCGATTGATTTTTGCACGAAGGTAAAGTTGCCACTTTGCATGGCGGCAACAACCAATTCATCAGCCACCTGGTTAAGCTGATTAAAGTCACTCCCTGAAGTCACTACAAACTGAAAAGGTAAACCACCACTGGAACCAGGCAAGGAGGGGATCGGGAATAATGCTGTTTTTAAACCGGTAATATTTGCCACCGAAGACTGTAGTTGAGGCATTATGTCAAACTGCGATATATCACGTTCACTCCAGGGTTTCATTTTAAAACCGCCAAATACAGCATCGGAACTTGTCATACCCACCAGCATAAATGTCTCGTCGTAGCCTGGCACCTGCTCAAACGCTGTCTGCATTTCCGCGCCATACTTTTGCAAGTATTCAAGGGTAGCAGTCTGTGATCCTTTGCCCTGAAATAGAATAATGCCACGGTCTTCAGTGGGCGCCAGCTCTTTTTCACTTAACATGACCATAAAAAATATCGACACGAGAACAACCAATGCAAACATGATCACAGGTGACACTGCCTTAACAACGATAGTCAATGAGCGCTGATAAACGTTGGCGAGCTTTTCAAACAAGCCTTCTACAGCACTTTCAAAACGCGACGACTCGCCATGAGGTTTCAGTACCTTGCTAGCTAGCATAGGCGATAAGGTCAAGGCGATGATCCCTGAAATAACGACCGCTCCTGCAAGCGTGAACGCAAACTCAGTAAATAGCGAGCCAACTAGCCCTCCCATAAAGCCAATAGGCGCATAAACAGCCACCAACGTGATTGTCATCGCAATAATTGGACTTGCCATTTCACGGGCGCCAATGATCGCAGCTTCCTTCTTTGACTTACCATTAACGATGTGACGATGGATATTTTCGACAATAATAATCGCATCGTCGACGACTAAACCAATGGCCAAAACAAGTGAAAGTAATGTCAGTAAATTGAGTGAGAAACCCAGTACAAGCATTATAAAGGCACCACCAATCAGTGAGAGTGGTACCGCTAGTGATGGAATGATGGCAGCGCGAAGGGAACCAAGACACAAAAACACAATAACAAGCACAATACCTATTGCCTCGATCAACGTTTTAATGACCTCATTAATTGAATCGTCGATAAATTCTGATGCATCGTAAGGCAGCTCAACCTGCAAACCAGACGGTAGCTGAGACTTAATATCAGGAAGAAGTTCTTTTACCCGTTCTGCCACAGACAGCGGATTTGAGCCAGGAGAGAGGCTAATAGCCACGTAGGTCGATGGTTTTCCTTTGTATAATGCAATGTTCTCGTAGGTTTGCGATCCAAGTTCCACCCTCGCAACATCCTTGAGACGAATAATCGTGTCTTCAGTTGATTTGATAACAAGATTCTTGAACTGTTCAGTGTTAGAAACGTCAGTGTTACTGGTAAGACTAATCTTTATTAACTCTCCTTTTGTTTGTCCAACACCAGAGAGATAATTGTTTTCGCGCAGGGTCTGAACAATCTCGGTGGAGGTAAGATTAACCGCAGCAAGTCTTTGGGGGTCTAACCAAACTCTCAGAGCAAAACGCCGTCCTAAAAGTTCAGCTTTACCCACACCCGATAGTGCCTGTAGTTTTGGCTGTACTTCACGAGCAAGATAATCGGTGATTTCTGGAACCCGCATAGTCTCACTGAAGAAAGCAATGTACATAAGCGCGCGACCTTCACCTGTTGTCGAATTAATAACAGGGTCTTGAGCGTTTACAGGTAATGCGTTCCGCTGACTAGCGACTTTAGATTGGATTTCGGCTAACGCGTCATTAGCATCGTAATTAAGTTCCATCTGTGCTTCGATAGTTGAAAACCCTTGCGTGCTCGAAGAGCTTAAGAAGTCGATGCCTTTAGCTTCGGCGATGGCCTGCTGCAAAGGTTGGGTGATAAACCCCTGAATTAGTTCGCTGCTAGCACCTGGATATGCAGTCGTAACCGTGACTTTAGTGCTTTCTAGTAAAGGATATTCGCGGATCTCCATTTCCATGATGGACCGTACACCAACCAGTAATATCAGCAAGCTTACTACCGTGGATAAAACGGGCCGTTTTATGAATATGTCTGTAAAACGCATGGCTATTTTACTCCTGTGCTAACAGAAGCAGTGTCGCGTGAGGAGTCGTTCTGCTTGATTTTTACTTGCTGGCCAGCCCTGAGGCGCAAGAGGCCTGAGCCAATAATACGCTCTCCAGCTTCAAGTCCTTGCTTAACTTCTGTCATACTTCCTCGTTTAAAACCTGTTTCTAATGTTCGCCGTTCAGTAACCAGTTGACCCGCTGAATTTTCTGTTAATACATAGGCAAAGTTACCGTAGGTGTTGAATGATATTGACGTGTTTGGGATCGCTACCACTTGTCGAGGACCTTCTGCGAAGGTTCTGACCGTAGCAAACATTCCAGGTTTGAGTCCTTGTTGTAAATTAAGAAGCTGAGCACGTAATTTAACGGTGCGTGTTTCAGGTGTGACCGAACTGTTAATAGCGGTAACGGACCCCTTAAATACCTCGGAACCTTTTGCCGCAACAGTGACTTCAACAGGGTCTCCGATATCAACACTTCGCAGCTCTTTTTCAGAAAGTGTATATTCAACAAGAATTGGGTTAAGCATATTGATTTCAACGATAGGCGTACCTACGAATAGATATTGGCCAATGTCGGCTAGACGGAGCCCGAGAACACCATTGAAAGGTGCTGTAATGACTTTTTTGCCAAGCTGAGCCTCTGCCTCTTGCACTCTTGCTCTGGCAGAATCTTCCGCAGCCTTAGCTTTATCATAGGCTAACTGTGAAACAGCTCGTTTGGAAATCAGATCGACGTTATGTTGAAACTCCTTCGATGCAAGCTGTTCCTCAGCCCTACTTTTTTTAAGTATGGCTTGCTCTATTTCGCTGTTTAGGCGAATAAGGATATCACCTTTTTCAACACGCTGACCCGATTCGAATAAGACCTCAGTTACAACGCCTGACATCTCATTAGCGATCCGAACACCATTTATAGCTCTAATACTACCAATTGATTGAATGCTCGTTTGCCAGGTAGCCATAACAACCTCTGTGGCATCAACAACCGCAGGTGGTCGTGGCTGCGAGAACTTCGCCTTTATTTGCTCTAGTTGATAGAACTTGTAGCTGAATACGCCACCAAGCAAAACAAGCAGTAAAACAATAGCCATTGCAAAGCGAGAAAAAGTGCCCATGCTGGTGATCCTTTTAAATAAAATAGGTGAATAACGTTGAAATATATAGCGAATTTAATTTCAGAACATTGAAAGGTAATTACTCAAGCTACTTATTTGAAGCTCTTAGCATCCATGATATTTTTTCATGAGTTCGCATTCGGTCAGAGACAAGAGATACCGTTGATTCATCGTCTAATTGATGAGCCACTTTTAAAACGTCACGTGCGGTCTTTATAAGAGTTTCATGCCCAACAGTTAATACTGCAATCATTTCTGTGGCATTAGGAACACCATCGACCTCGTGGATTGAGCTTAATCTGGAAAATTCTTTATAAGTGCCTGGCGCGGCAACATCAAGCGTTCTAATACGTTCAGCAATGTCGTCTACAGCAATTGCCAATTCTGTATATTGATCCTCAAACATTAAGTGTAATTCTCTAAACCTCAACCCCGTAACATTCCAGTGAAAGTTATGTGTTTGTAAATAAAGCGTATAAGAGTCTGCTAGTAATTTTTTTAATCCTTCAGCGATTTTACTTCTATCTTTTTCATCAATACCAATATCAATGATGCTCATAATTACTTTTCCTTTTTTCATTAAAAAAATCAGTATAGGGAGGCGATTTTTACCGCTCCACCAAAAACATAGTGTACGACTTTATCGATTTAGGCTCTGTGCGATATCGAACCAAAAAACGTTTGGCTGATGAGTATACGGGGAATAACTCTATTGGCTTTAGGTTGCCTGCCGATAGTTATTGTAGATTTATAACAATATCTAACGGCTAACAATGGATTATTAACTAATATTCTTCCTCTAAAGTCATAAGCGATGTGTTACCACCAGCAGCGGTAGTATCAATGCTAACTGATTTTTCTGTTAATAAACGCTGAATTAAATTATCCAAATATTCTGAACTGATCACCGGTAATATTGCGCCTTGACGCTCAGCTAACTTCTCACTGATATAATGTTTTCGGTCGCAATGACTATCAACAACAACACCTGACAAAGCAGGATGCGCTAACAGCGCTGATAAATGACATAACTTGGCAACTTGAAAAACATTTTCATCTTCGCCTGTTGCAACAAACTTATCTCTAAAGGCTAAAGCTTCCTGATAAAATAAATCAGAGACAACCGTAATAACCGTATTACCCGTTGCCAAAGCCGTTATAATAGACATCAACAAAAACTGAAAGCTGACATTTTTATCCGCAAAGCAAATAATATTACCGCGGTTTTCTAAATACAACATATTAGACTCACCTGTTGGCCCAGGCAGAGTTAGTGGTTTTTTCAGGTGCTTTTCAATACGTATTAATTGTTCACGAGCCGCTGTTAACGTAAGATTTAGGTCATCAAATAAATCATCAACAATATCAACATCAGCAATTTTGGCTAACAATTGACGCACGCAAGAAATACGGGTATTTAACTCAGTTAAACGCCAGCATTTTTGCGCAACATCGGCCTTATCCATAAGTAAAACCGCCTCTTTTTCAGCTTTTTCATCTCCCTCTAACACTTCCTCTTGTGATGGCGATACATTAAGTTTCGCCGCATCAGGGGTAGATTTTTCTTTAACTAAGCGCGTTAAATAATTGGGACCCCCTGCTTTTGGCCCCGTCCCCGAAAGACCTCGACCACCAAAAGGTTGGACACCAACAATGGCGCCAATTATGTTACGGTTGATATAAACATTACCGGCACGTGACCGCTTAGCTAAATCAAAGGCACGGTCTTCAATACGCGTATGAATACCCATGGTTAAACCAAAACCTGTACCATTAATTTTATCGATAACCGCTTCTATTTCATTACCTTTAAAACGTACAATGTGCACACAAGGACCAAAGACTTCTTTTTCTAACACGCTAATATCTTCAATTTCATAAAGACGCGGGGCAAAAAAGAAATGCTCATTATTCTCTACCTCGGCAGATATTTCACATTGGTATAATAACTGACCATGTGTTTTCATATAATCGCTGTGTGCATTTAAAACGCCGAGTGCTTTTTTATCTATAACGGGCCCTATGTCAGTGCTTAAGTACGCTGGATTACCGACATGTAATTCTGCTAAGGCGCCTTTAAGCATAGTAATAACATTATCAGCAATATCTTCTTGTAAAAATAATACCCGAAGCGCAGAACAGCGTTGACCTGCCGATTGAAATCCTGAAGAAATAACATCGTCAACAACTTGCTCAGGCAAGGCTGTTGAGTCAACTATCATACAATTTTGTCCACCCGTTTCAGCGATAAAAGGCACCTGATCCCCTCCTCTATCAGCCAAGGTTTGCGAAATTATTGTCGCTGTGTCACTAGAGCCAGTAAAAATAACGGTTTTAATACGATCATCTGGAATAATCACACTACCCACTTTACTACCACGGGCAATAACCTCTTGCACAACGCCTTCAGGTAGTCCAACAGATTTCATCAGTTCAATGGTGCGCAGCGCAATCAAACTGGTTTGTTCAGCGGGTTTTGCCAATACAGTATTACCCGTAACAATGGCTGCAGCGATCTGCCCTAAAAATATCGCTAATGGGAAATTCCATGGGCTGATACAGAGCACTACACCACGAGCGTCGAAACGTTCGTCTTCTGCAAGAATAATAGCTTTTTCAGCATAATAACGACAAAAATCAACCGCTTCACGTACTTCATCGATGCCATCTTGAGCTGTTTTACCCGCTTCTTTAATACATAAGGCGATAAGCTCGTCCATATGATGTTCAAGAATATCGGCAACGCGGCACAATAACGCTGCGCGTTCAGATACTGGTGTTTGTGACCATGATGAAAATGCTGTTTTAGCCAACGTTATCATTGCCAGCATTTCATCTTCGTTGTGATGACGATAAAAGCCTATTATTTCAGTTTGGTTAGCAGGATTTTTAACGGCTACAGCGCCTTCTGGAACGTTACTTTCAGAGAGTAGATGATCAGTAAACCAGCTATCTAAAAACGACTTTAAGGGTGTGATTGTATTAATATCAGCTAAATCGACACCTTTAGAATTATCACGACCGAGACCTTTTTCATCATGGTATAAGGCTATGGGTTTAGTGATTTGGGTATTATATTTATCTTTTAAACGCTGCGTTTTTTCAACGGGATCTCTCAGTAAAGATTCAACAGGTTGAGTCTCATCAACAATGGCATTAACAAAAGAAGAGTTAGCACCATTTTCTAGCAAACGCCGCACTAAATAAGCTAATAGCTCTTCATGATGACCAACTGGGGCGTAGATGCGACATTGAATATTTTCACTAGAAACTATTTGATCATACAAAGAGTTCCCCATGCCATGTAAACATTGAAATTCAAACCCCTCTTTATTGCCATCAACGAGTTCAAGAATGGCGGCAACAGTGTATGCATTATGCGTAGCAAACTGTGGATAAATGGTATCTCTATAGGCTAATAATTTTTTTGCACAAGCGCGGAATGAAACATCAGTAGAAGATTTTCGCGTAAATACAGTGAAATGCTGATGGCCATCTTTTTGAGCATTTTTAATTTCAGTATCCCAATAAGCCCCTTTTACCAAGCGGACCATCATTTTTCGGTCAACTCGCACCGTTAATTCACGTAACCAATCAACGACAAAAATAGCCCGCTTTTGATAAGCTTGTAATGCCATACCAAAGCCAGTCCAATTTTCTAAATCACTATCACTAAAAACCGCTTCAATAATATCAAGTGATATATCTAAGCGTTCAGACTCTTCGGCATCAACGGTTAAACCAATATTGTAGCTTTTAGCTTGTAAACAGAGCGCCTTAAGTTTTGGCACAATTTCAGCCATAACGCGTTCTTTGTGGTTAAATTCATAACGAGGGTGAATAGCAGAAAGTTTCACTGAAATACCCGGAACTTTACGAGGATCATCTTTACCCGAAGCACGCGCTACATTCCCAATCGCGTCTATTGCCTCTTGATAAGCTTTAAAATACTTATCAGCATCATTCATCGTACGGGCACCTTCACCGAGCATGTCAAATGAATAGACATAGCCTTGCTGCTCTTTATCGGCAGCACGCTCAGTTGCGGCAATGATTGTATCGCCCATCACAAACTGCTTACCCATAATTTTCATGGCGTAGTTCATTGATTTACGAATAACAGGTTCACCTAAACGACCGACAATCTTTTTCAATAAACCAAAGCTTTCCTTTTTGCGTTTATCGGCATAATTAACCATAGTGCCGGTAATTAACAAGCCCCATGACGAGGCATTAACGAACAATGAATCGCTGCTGCCTAAATGACTGTTCCATTGTCCTTGAGAAATTTTGTCACGAATTAAAGCATCTTGAGTATGTTTGTCTGGTACTCGTAACAAGGCTTCGGCCAAACACATTAAAACCACACCTTCTTCACTTGAGAGCGTGTATTCTTTTAATAAGGCGTCTATTGCACCATTACCTGACTCGACTTTACGAATTTGAACAGCCATTTTACGCGCTCTTTCCCACGCTCGACTTCTGGCTCCAACATTTACTTCTGCCAATGGTAAGATATGATCTACCGCGATTTTTTCATCGATACGGTAAAACTCACGAATTTTCTGACGAAGAGGACAGTCTGTATTTAACGAACCATTGAAAAGCATATAGTTATCCTTAAAAAATTATTAAATAGTCTTTTGTAATCACTTAAGTGATTACAATTTAATTTATGCTACGAATGCTTTGTTAGCTCTTTGTCAATCATCGCCGACAAGATAGGTAACAAAGTCTGTCCTTTTAATTTAAAAACTCTTTAGCTTTAGCAATCGAATAATTTACTGCTTGTGTCAGTTCAAGTTTGGGCGGCATAACCAATTCATTTGGATCGACATGGACATCAAGCACACAGGCCTCAGTACTAGTAAATGCCTCTTTCAATGCGTCGACTAGCATTTCAGGGCGTTCTACACTCCAACCCTCACCACCACATAATCGAGCAAATTCAGCAAAATCTGGATTTTTTAATGCCGTTTTATAATTGGGGTAACCGCTGCTTTCTTGTTCCAGTTGAATTAGTCCCAATTTGGCATTGTTAAAAATAATAACCTTTATCGGTAATTTCCGATTGACCACGGTAATAAATTCTTGCATTAACATACTAAAACCACCATCCCCGATAAGTACTATTACCTGGCGATCAGGAAATTTTAATTGTGCGCCTATCGCACCAGCCATGCTAAATGCCATCGTGGCCAAGTTACCTGAAAGGGTAAATAGTTGGTGTTCAGTTACGGGTAAATGACGTGCGGCCCACGCAGTCACCGTGCCAGTATCACAAAGAAAAATCGCATCTTTGTTGACAAGTTCGCCGATTGTTCGTGCTAGAAACTGCGGTTTTATTGGCGCTACTTGCGAGCTTTCTTTTTCGCCTTGTTCTCTTGACCATTTCATTTTCTGGTGACGACATTCATCAAGAAAATTTTTGTCATCTTTTTGGGGTAAATCAATAATTAATTGCTCTAGCACGTCACTTACCTCTCCAACTATCGATACATCGACAGGGCAACGTCGACCTATGTGTCGAATATCCTTGTCCACTTGAATGACTTTGGCTTTTCCTGGGTAATATTCTTTGTAGGGAAAATCAGTACCGAGCATAATAAGTAAATCACAATTATTTATTGCCTCAATTGATGGTCGCGTACCAAGTAAGCCAAGTCCTCCTAAGGAATATTCATGCTCATCTGGCAGTAATACTTTTGCTTTTAATGTTCTAATAAGTGGTGCATTGCATTTTTTCAACAAAGTAAGTAGCTGTTGACGCGCTGGAATAGCCCCTACACCCGCAAGAACTACAATTTTATTAGCTTGCTCAATTAGGCTAAGTGTATTGTTTAATGCTGATGCTAAAGGTTTTGTACTACCCGTTTCAGTGCCCGCGATTGGATGACAAGTAATACCTGCTTCTATTTGCTCCGTGGCTACATCTACAGGTAGGGCAATATGAGCAACTCCGCTTTCAGTAATCGCACTGTTACACGCTTGCTGGATGATCTCAGGGACACGATCAGCAGCAAACAAGGTTTGATTAAACACAGCGACATCAGAAAAAAGAGCGGATGAATTGATTTCTTGATGTGAGTTATTACCTATTTCAGAACGCGGTAACTGCCCCGTTATCGCTAGGACAGGTGCATGGTCGAGCTTAGCGTCGTACAACCCATTGAGTAAATGTATGGCTCCACCTCCAGCAGTACCGACACAAACGGCAAGCTTTCCGGTTAATTTTGCTTGGGCTGATGCGGCAAACGCCCCACTTTCTTCATGACGGACCTGTATGAATTCTATCTTTCCATTGCGGCGTATAGCATCCATCAAATCATTAATCGCATCACCTGGAATACCAAAGACATGGCGGACACCATATTTGTAAAGTGTCTCTACAATGTGGTCGACAACTTTACGTTTTTTGATTGTAGACATGTATTCCCCTTTCAATTTCAAATAAGTTCATCGATATTTACTTTAATTAAGCACAACGCTCATAGCGTTATGAATTTAACTATTATATTTACTCACTATTAACTACTTTCATCAGGCTCAATTGATTCATGAACATTATTTACTGCTGAAACTCCCGGAGTAAATAGTTGTCTGATGCTGTTCAACATCGTGTTATGTTTCCAATGCTCTGCTCGCACTAAACTCACTTTCAATAAAGCAATGTCTGGGTTATCCAATCCATCTTGAATCCAGGTTTCATAACGTGACTCCCATAATTTAATCAACATAGCTTTACTTTTAATTACCTGAGTGATCCCAGATACCGAAATAAAATTGTTATCTTCTTTGATAAAACTAAGATTAACGAAGCTGTTTTCAGTCAATTCACCAATCAACTCTGAAGATAGCGTTGTAAAAAAGAAGAGTTCTCCTTCAGCACTAACTTCAACGGTTTCCATCGGTCGACTTTTCATTACTCCATCAGCAGACCTAGAAACGAGCATTGCTACATCACCTATATTAATGAGCTTTTGAATATGTGATATATCTCTCTGTAAATGCTTTTCACTTTGCATGTTAATTTCTCCGATTAAATGTATTCAACGGTGTTATCTGTTTTTAGAGACGGCTAAGACAGTTAACATAAAAACAGTTAGAGTTGATTTATTAAGCTAAATCTAAAAATATTATACGGTGACAAGGGGGGAAGGCTCTGTACGTTAGCGTACTGTCTAAAAAATGGCTTTTACCTAAACGGCTTAAAACTAATGCTGGTAAGTTGAAACAGAGGGTTTTTAAAGTGGTCTTAGCGCTGATTAACAGACTAAAAATAGTATAAAATACTGTTTGAGGTTATAAAAAAAGTCTTTATTAACGCTTATTTAAAACAAACGAATAGCTAAAGTGGTCTAGTTTAACCTATGGGTATAATTACCTTTCATCAGCTGATAACACTCACAAGCTTCCCGCTCTAAGCCCTTACGATTAAGTATCTGAATGGTACCTCGTGTATAGCTAATTAACTTTTTATCTTTTAATAAGCAAGCGGCTACTGTTATACCGCTTCTTCGAACGCCAAGCATATCAGCAAGAAATTGATGTGTTAGATTTAAATGAGTAGAATGTGCCCTATCATCAGTCATGAGTAACCAACGAGCAAGACGAGATGCTATGGGATGAAATCGCATGCAGACTAATGATTGAGAACCTTGCACAAACAAAATATAAAGGTAATCATTCAATCTTTTTAACAGTAATGGAAAGTTTTTCAGTTGATACTGAAATTGCTTAACAGATAAGCGCAGCGCCGTTCCAGACCCCTGAACAACAGCTCTATCAGGAGCCGATTGTACCCCTGAAATATTGGAAATACCCAACATACCTTCATTACCAATAATACCCAATTCAAGCGGTGGGTGTCTCGTACCTGTAGTGACCAGTGAAATATACCCTGTTAAAGGGTAAAATATGTACTCAATGCCTTGCCCACGCTCATGCAATATATCACCGGAGGTTAAATGAACCTGCTCGCATTGCGCTAGAATAGTTTTTCTGAGTTTATTTGGTAGCCCATCTAACAACTCATTGGTGACTTCTTGCTTTTCTTTTGATCGCATATGTTTGCTCTCTGATACAGAAAAATGATATTGCCTTAAATAATTAAAAGTTAATTTATAGCAGCAATAGTCAAGTGTAAGCTTTATAAAATAGAGGATCTGTGCGCTGGCAAACATTACTTACTTATATGACTTTATAACTTACATATTTAAAATGATTAGTTCACTAAGCAATAGCGGTGTCTATAATGTCGCGAGGTTTTCTTCAATGCCAGCGCTAAAGTCTTAACGTTTTGATGCGGATATTGCAGGAAAATTTTTGATAAAAGTCAATGGCGTGACCGCCTTATTTAGCGCAATAGCTGATATTGTGCTAAATATCATAAATTGATTAAAACTGAACTTTAATACTTATAAAAATCAAATATTTACAGAGTAAAAGCCAGCATTAATCACTAGAACAAATAACCTTGATTAAAGATTAATAACGTTTTTTGATTGATAATAAACTTTTTCGTTTTCATGAGGGAGTAATCGGTCGGTTTCTTTTTTTACAACCGCGTAGCATTCACAACTTAAGCTTTCAAGTTTCTGCCTATTTAACACGGTAATATGACCGCGATGATAATCAATGACACCCAACTTCTGCAGTTTTCCCGCAGCTTCTGTCACCCCTTCTCGGCGAACCCCTAACATATTACCAATAAGTTCCTGAGTCATCACTAGGGTATTATCGGGTAAACGGTCAAGCGACAGTAAAAGAAAACGGCATAATTGCTGATCAATCGTATGGTGGCGATTACATACTGCAGTCTGTGACATTTGAGTAATAAGGGATTGGGTATAACGAAGCATTACACCTAACAATTTTCCATGACGATGGAACTCTTGGGTTAAGCGTTTTCCTTTAAGCCGATAAGCATAACCTGCACTTTGAACCACAGCTCGGCTAGATGTACTTTCTCCGCCCATAAACAACGCAATACCAACAACGCCTTCGTTACCTACCACAGAAATTTCTGCCGAAGCGCCACTCTCCATTACGTATAATAAAGAAACAATAGAATCAACGGGAAAGTATACATTAGCGAGCTTATCACCGGCTTCGTACATCACCTCGCCTAACTCTAGCTTTACTAATTCAACAAAAGGAAATAGTCGTTCTTTTACTTCATCAGGCAAGACAGCTAATAAGTGATTTTGTAAGGGGGAAATTTGAGTGTCGATTATTTTTTGCATCGTGTGCGTCCCTTCTTAAGAATTAAATCAAGCTACTAGATATTATTGTACCTTAACAAAAAAAATTTCGCTGTTCGGTTCGATACCGTACACAACACTCTTTTTTAGATGACCATTTTATTTTAGGTTTTTATTTTAGGTAATAAGTAAACAAAAAGTATATATCGCACTAATCAAAATTTAGACCACCCGAAGTAGATGCGCTTACATTGAGATAACAACATAGCAAACAACAATAACATTTAAAGACAAAAACTTAAACTTTCCACTACGGTAAAGTCTAACGAAGAAATAGCCTACTGCTCTAGTGGCTTTCGCATAAAAAATAGTACGATAATTATTAGGTTATGTGTGACAGCGTACAGATATATCTTTACGTAAAGTACAAGGTGTTATTTAGAGCTTAGCGTTATAAAATTTTATTCATTAATGGAATAGACAAGACCATAAAAGTTTTACTTCAGTAAAAGAAGTAGCACACTTTAAAACAGGTAAAACAACAAGTTAATGCTTTGCCAGCCACCAATAAAACCCTTATCATTTAATAGAGGAAAACGTTATGTATAAACATATTTTATTTGCCACAGAACTTCATGATTCAAAAAACTATATTGAAGATAAAGTCGCTCAATTACAAAAGTTCACCGACGCTAAACTCAGTATTATTCATGTGGTAGAGCCGATACCTAATTATGGTGGAGCACTCGGTGTTGTTCCGAGTCCAGACCCAGTTGGCAGTTTTGGTAATACAGAAAAACTAAAAGAACAAGCCAAAGAGATACTTCAACCATTAGCTAAAAGGCTAAATATCACCGAACAACACTTGTGTATATCGGTCGGATATATTAGCGAAGAAATATTGGCTTTCGCAGAACACGAAAATGTCGATTTAATTATAACAGGTAGCCATGGCGTACATGGTTTACGCTTATTATTAGGCTCTACCGCAAATGCCATTTTACACGGCGCAAAATGTGATGTATTGGCAGTACGTTATAAAGAGCAATAAGCATTGATTTAAGCAATAAATATATTGCTTTGAATATTATGATGGTAACGAACCTGCTGTGAACGAGCCAATCAATTAAGTCGGTAATTAATATAATATCGTCAATTATCTATCGGTTGCAGCAAGACTTACCTTTCCATAACAGGTGTTCATCGAGGGTCGTATCACTAATTTATCCTCTCTTATCAAATCGACTTATCATGATAAATTATTTGACTCGAGTCTCATTTGTAATAAACACCCTACTGATTGTTATATAACTATACATGTTACCAGCCCTTTATTTTGGCTGCCACATTATGTTTTCGTCCATGTATGCTAGGGTATATTAACTACGTTTATCATAATGCGTATACCAATCAGATTAATACTTTTAATGGAGATAACGACAATGGCCAACTCTATACAACGTTTGAAGCAAATTGAAATTAATGGTGAAATTTGCCACTACCACAGTTTTGATGGTTTAGCGGATAAGTATGACCTTTCACGTTTGCCTTTTGCCGCTAAAATCCTTTTAGAAAACTTATTACGACATGCAGATAGTGATTTTGTCCAACAAGGGGATATTGAAACCTTAGCCAATTGGGATGTAGACAACTGGCAGGATACTGAAATTGCCTTTGTACCTGCTCGCGTAATTTTGCAAGACTTTACTGGGGTACCTGCCGTAGTTGATTTAGCGGCTATGCGAGATGCGATAGTAAAAATGGGTGGAAAAGCCGAAAAAATAAACCCATTAAATCCAGTCGAATTGGTCATTGACCATTCAGTTATGGTCGATGTGTTTGGTCAAGCTGATGCGATGGAAAAAAACACCGCAATTGAGTTTCAACGTAATCGTGAACGTTATCAGTTTTTACGCTGGGGTCAGCAAAGTTTTGATAATTTTAAAGTGGTACCACCGGGCCGTGGTATTGTACATCAGGTAAATCTCGAATATTTAGCCCGCGTAGTATTCAAAAAGCCCGACGAGAATAATTTACTTTACCCAGATACCTTGGTTGGTACCGATTCACATACCACCATGATTAATGGCTTAGGTGTGTTAGGTTGGGGAGTCGGCGGTATCGAAGCTGAAGCGGCGATGCTTGGACAACCCGTGACCATGTTAATACCTGAGATTGTTGGTTTTGAATTAACAGGGAAATTACCTGCAGGAACTACAGCGACTGACTTAGTCTTAACGGTAACCGAACAATTACGTGCTGCAGGTGTGGTAGGTAAGTTTGTCGAGTTCTTTGGTACTGGGGTCAATGAACTGACCTTGGCCGACCGAGCGACCATAGCCAATATGGCGCCAGAATATGGGGCAACGTGTGGAATTTTCCCCATCGATCATCAAACTACCGATTATCTGCAATTAACCGGGCGTGACAGTGACCACATTGAACGCGTAGAGTCCTATTTAAAAACGATGGATATGTGGGGAACGCAGTCTCAACAGCATGCTGTTTATCATAGCCGATTATCATTAAAGCTAGATGAAGTAGTGCCTTCTATTGCTGGTCCTAAACGTCCTCAAGACAGAATTTCACTTGACCGTGCCGGTCTGGCGTATCGTGACTGGTTAGCTTTACAACACGGTATAAAACAAGCAGTCTCGAGCGATAGTGAAAGTGGCTTTGAAAGTGAAGGCGGACAACCTTCGGTACTATTACCTGCTAGTAATGAAGATTCAGGCGTTCCCTGTCAGTATGCTGATGAAGACTTTGTATTAAAACACGGATCCGTCGTTATAGCGGCAATTACCAGTTGCACTAATACCTCAAATCCATCGGTATTAATTGCCGCTGGACTATTAGCCAGAAATGCCCGGTTGCGAGGATTAACGGTTAAACCTTGGGTAAAAACCAGTTTTGCACCTGGTTCACAAGTGGTCACTGATTATCTGCTTAAATCTGGCTTAAATGAAGATTTAGATGCCCTTGGTTTTCAGTTAGTCGGATACGGATGTACTACCTGTATTGGTAACTCCGGCCCTTTACCTACCGAAATTAGCGACGCTATTCATCAAGGCGATTTATCTGTTACCTCTGTTTTATCGGGTAACCGTAACTTTGAAGGTCGTATTCATCCAGAAGTCCAAGCTAATTATTTAGCCTCTCCTCCTTTGGTCGTTGCTTATGCTTTAGCGGGTAATATGAAGATAGATATTACCACGGGCTCACTAGGTGATGACCCTACAGGTAAACCGGTTTATTTACATGACATCTGGCCAGATAGTCAGGAAATTAAACAAGTTATCGAAAAAGTTATCGACAGTTCAATGTTTATTTCCCGATATGAAGATGTTTATAGCGGTAATAAAGACTGGCAAGCGCTGGATATAGTACAAAGCCAAAAATATGATTGGCCAGCTTCTACCTACGTTAAATTGCCACCATTTTTTAATAATATTAGCGCAAAAATACCAACTATTAACCCAATTAAAAATGCTCGATGTTTATTAAAACTGGGTGATAGTGTCACTACTGACCATATATCTCCTGCCGGTTCGATTGCGCTAGATAGCCCCGCGGCTGAGTATTTAAAAAGTGAAGGCGTCTCACCCAAAGACTTTAATTCTTATGGCTCTAGACGCGGTAATCATGAAGTGATGATGCGCGGTACTTTTGCCAATGTTCGTTTACGAAATTTATTAGCACCCGGCACTGAGGGCTGTTGGACGACACTGATGCCATCGGGTGAAAAAATGAGTGTTTTTGATGCGGCGATGCAATATCAACAACAAAACATTGCTTCGATTGTTTTAGCTGGAAAAGAGTATGGTACGGGCAGTTCTCGTGATTGGGCCGCCAAAGGGCCAGCTTTATTGGGCGTTAAAGCGGTTATTGCACAGAGTTACGAACGTATTCATCGCTCTAATTTAGTCGGCATGGGCATATTACCATTGCAATTTATGCCAGATGATAATGCCGAGTCACTAAAACTAACAGGTGAAGAGCAATTCAGTATTCCTGCCGTGAGTATTGGGCAGAAAACGGTGACAGTATCTGTTAAAACTGAAGAGGGTAATGAACGTTCCTTTGAAGTAAAAATTCGTATTGATACACCCAACGAATTCAAATACTACCAACATGGTGGCATATTACATTATGTGCTACGAAATTTAGCGTCAACAGACTAATGTTGTTACCCTTCTTAATTCCTTCTTAATTAATTTTGAAGGGTAAATTTTTTAGCATAATGCATAAACAGGTCATATTGTTGACCTGTTTATTATTCATTGTTGTAGAGGTTAACATTCAACAGTAGATTTTAAATGTAAATGCCTGAACCCTAGTCAATATTTACGATACTAATGGCCTATTCCTTAACAGGAATACCTTCGAGTAGCTTTATGATCGTGGGGTTGTTGTTTATATAGGCTAAATTAATGAGGTATTTTTTTTCAAGATCTTGCATGGATTGATTTGCTAGTAAGTTTTTTATTAATAATGCTTCGCCATTTCCTATTGCAGTTTTCAAAGCAGAGAAGTTCACGGTAGCGTGTTTATTTTGATTGGTATGATGAGATCCCATGATAAAACTCCGTTAATTATTCGTTATGATAGTCACCGCTACTCCTAGCATCTAACGATGCAAATTAGGAGCACCAGTAAAGCAGTTTTTTATATAGACTTATTCGTATTGATGCTATTTAACATATCGATGTAGCGTTTACTTTTCGATGATATTTTTTGGGGGGTTGGCATTGTGTAAATATTTAAATAAGTCACTGTTAGTCGACAGTACTAATGTCGTATCTTCGCCAATAGCAAGCTCATAGGCTTGCAAGGTTCGTGTAAAAGCATAAAATTCAATAGATTCTTGACTTTGGCTATGTGCTGTAGAATAAATTCCAGCGGCTTTAGCATCGGCTTTACCGCGAATTTCTACAACTTGACGATAAGCTTCTGATTGAATTTTATTTAAATCACGTTCGCGGTTGCCTAATATCCTAGCTGCTTCACCTTTGCCTTCAGATAGAAACCTTTCGGCAATTTGGCGACGTTCACTGATCATGCGCTCATAAATTTTAGGTCGTACACTTTCATTATAATTAATGCGCTTAAAACGAATATCTAATAGTTCAATACCAAACACCTTAACCTTTTCTGCCGCGGCGTTAAATATGTCTTGTTCGACAAGTTTCCTACCTTTATGGATAGGTACTAAACTGCCCATATCTAATGCTTTTTCTGCATCAGTTAACAATGGGTCACGCAGAGGTTGGCGGCCTTTCGTGGTCCGAATAATTTCAATTAGCTTATGTGTTGCTACCGCATTTCGTGTCTCACTACCAAAAATATCATCTAATCTCGATTGCGCACTGCGTTCATCACCCAGACGTAAAAAATACGGCAATGGGTCGGTTATCTGCCAGCGTGCATATAAGCTAACAGAAATATATAACTTGTCCTTTGTCGGCATATCTGAAGGTGTACCTTCCCATTCCAACACACGTTTATCAATCGAATTAACCTGCTGAATATAAGGTAATTTAAACTTAATACCAGCATCAACAACCGGCTCCCCCACGGGACGACCAAATTGCGTAATAATGACTTGTTCGACTTCATTTACGGTATAAAAGGCGCCATAAAGTAAGGTAATAATAACGAATAGCAAAATACTCGTGAATAAGCTTAAATAACGTTTCATGGTTTTCTCCCTTCAATAGATGTTAAATCAAGCAAAGGTAAGACATCTATTGTGCCACTATCGATGATAATTTTATTGCTTATGGATGGCATTACTTTTTGCATGGTCTCCACGTAAATGCGCCTGCGCGTGACCTCTGGCGCCAATTTAAATTGGTCATATAGTGCATTAAAACGTAATACATCACCTTCTGCTTCATTAATTCGTTTTATTCTATAGCCATCTGCTTCGCGAATACGTTGATCTCGCTCGCCTTCTGCCAATGGGATAATACGATTGTAATCTCGGCGCGCTTCATTAATCAGCTTTTCCTTTTCTTGTTGAGCCTGATTTACCTCATTAAATGACGCTTGAACGGGCTTTGGCGGATTAATATTCTTTAATTGAACTTGGTCGATACTAATGCCCATTACATATTTAGTTGCCAAAGCCTGCATTTTTTTAAGTGCTTCAACTTCAATTTCTTGGCGGCCAATAGTGATCACTTCGTCAACAGTTCTATCACCTACCACTTCACGCATCACTGATTCAGAAACATAGCGTAACGTACCTGCTGGATCACGTACTTCAAATAAGTAATTTTTGGGATCAGCAATTCGATACTGAATAACCCATTCCACCAGTGCAGTGTTCAAATCCCCCGTCACCATTTGCGTTTCACCCACTTGATTACTTGCTACGGCTAAGTCACGCTCACGAGCACTACGGCCTATATTGTTTAAAGAATCATTGAACGAGTTGTTTATGGAGATATTTTGGTCAGGGTCTTTAGCACCAGGCGTTGAAAAGCCAAACTCTTGCTTCAACTGCCGCTTTGTTGGCACTATGTTCACTTGCTCTATACCTAAAGGTAATTTGAAATGTAAACCCGCGGGGAAAATAGCTTCAAACTTACCAAATCTCAGTACAACGGCTACAGAATCGCTAGGAACTGTGTATACCGCGGTATAAATACCACCAGTGAGCAATATAACTGCAAGGATAATCCATCCAGGTTTTTTGCCACTACTCGTTGGCAGTAATTCTTGATACTTTTGAAAAAATTTACCGACTACTTTGCTTAGATCAGGTAGCTCTGATTTGGGCTTTTTAGCGTTGTTATTATCTGGCGTCATAGGCTCCTCTCTTTATTAACTAACCTTCGAAAAATAGGTTTTAACTTTATAATTAATGACTGCCCCATCCTATCAAACTGTAAAATATAACTTTAATTAAATAAATCGTATTATATTATTTGTTTTTGGATAGACACACTTTGTAATTTCCTAGTCAGGATCATCAGAAAATTCTACGATAAATAATATTAGTTTTCTGTTCGATACCACACGTAGTCGTCATAAATCATTTCAGTTAATACAGCCGGTGATAGATAGAACATCATCACAAATCATAAATCATTTCAGTTAATACAGCCGGTGATAGATAGAACATCATCACAAATATTGAATTTTGATTGAAGTTGAGTGTCGAAATAACGTTTTCACAGCTTGGATTTATTAGATAACTTTCCATTGAATCTGAAAAAATTAAAATGGTGATTTTTTTATTTTTTATAAGTGCTTACGTTAACCCTTGATGTGGCCAGTAGTAGATAATTACTGACGCACTTGTGCAGGTAAGGTCTCTATTTAAAAGGAGGGCTAAAGCGGTGGGACAGTAATTTCTGTTTGACGAATCTCAACCAGCGGACAAACACTGGCTACTTTATCATGATATACCTCAATCTGGTGATCAGCTGGAACATCCAACATCATCAGCACTTCGCCATTACTAATTGCAGTTTCGCATGCAACCTTCTCCTGATCACTTAAACCAGCGCCTACCATACCTGAGACCCAAGCACCAAAACTCGCACCCGCAACGGTAAAACCTAAAATAGCGGCACCACCAAGGGCTAAACCCGTAGCCGGAAGGGTTATAACCGCCAGACCTGCCAATAATCCAGTAGTTCCACCAGCAATAACACCCCGTTTGATCGCTGGGTACAAGTCTGAATCATCCAATACATCCGCTTTGGGGAGTTCGCTTAAATCGATTTTATCGTTTGCTATTAGATGCATTTGACTGTCGTTAATGCCATCAGCACGAAACAAGTTTACCAATTCACATGTAACCTTAACATCGGGGGCTAGAAAATAAATACGTTTCATTTGTTGCTCCTGTGTGCAGCCACACTGGCTAAAAACCTTATAATGTTAACAGGCAATGAACTGCAGTATTTGATTAAAACAAGAAGGGAAAATTTTAATAATTCCCCTATCGATAAAGTGCATGTTTATCCATAAGTCATCATAAATTGATATCCACAAAGCGTCTGTGCGTTGCCACACATTATTTAATGAAGTGATCTAAAGTCATAAATTGCATTGCTTAACCTATGATAAACAACGTCAAAATTTACCCTCTGCTTATCAATGAGATCTTAACTAACGACAAGCTGATTGATCTGTATCAACCTTGATTCAGATAAACTAGCGCTCTTTATCAACAGTAACTAGACTAAAAATCAATCGATTAGTAGAAGCTACTACCTCTACCTTTGCTTAGGTATCTGTTTAATTTATTCTGCTATTTAATGAATGACCCTTGATATGATTAGAAATTTTTATTTCATTTGTCATTATTAATGGGCAAGAATTGATTCTCTATTATCTTCATATAGCGCAGAGTGTTAACTAGCTGGCTAATAATTCAACCTAAAAATGATTAAGGAATAATAATGAAATACTTTCTATTGAGTTTACTTGTCGTTATGTCATTAACACTGTTCAGTTGTGATAACGGAATTGACTCACCAAGAGGATTTAGTCTACCTACAGGGAATATTGAAGCAGGTAAAATAGCTTTCTTAAAATATCAATGTTTAGCCTGCCACACACTCGATGGTGTTAAGGATGATAGTATTGCAAAGCAGCAAACCCTTTCAATTTCCCTGGGTGGTAAAAAAACTAAAATAGTCACTTATGCTGAATTGGTTACCTCTATTATTAATCCATCCCATAAATTTTCAAATTTACATTCACCACAGTTTAGAACACCTCAGGGTGAATCAAAGATGAAAGTCTTTAATGATGTAATGACTGTGACTGAACTTATTGATTTAGTATCCTTTTTACAACCTAACTATTCATTAAAACCTTATCAACAAACCAGATATCAATATTATCCACATTAAAAGGTATGGGAGTTAACATGAACATTAAACTTTTTGGAGCCACTAGAGAAGTCACTGGCTCTTGCTATTTGGTACAGGGTAATAACAAAAATATACTGATTGAATGTGGTATGTTTCAAGGTTCTCATCACCATGAAAAACACAACCATGACCTCTTCCCTTTTGATGTTAGTGAGTTAGATGCTGTGGTGATCACTCATGCACACCTTGATCACTCGGGTCGATTACCCATGTTAATCGACTCCGGCTATATACACGAAAAAGAAGCGATGGATATACTAGATAAAGAATTAAAACACCTGCATCAGCCTAATGTAACCCAAGCAAGTTATAAGTAAAATATTATAATCTAAGAGGGGGTGGCAATTTGCATGGTCATTGACCAAGACATTATTATAAGGAAGGGAATTGGTTAATTGGTTTGTCGACGATACTGATAAAACTAGGGTCAAACAAAACAGCGTTTGTCTTTGCCTAGTCGCAGATAAAAAATTTTAGCTTAGGGCTTTTTTATGGCTACCATCACACATCGGCTGAGATGCCGTTTGTTTACAGCCACAAAAAAATACTTTTTTTGACTCTGTTGCGGTATATCTTACTGGTGAGAATTCTGAGCCTTTATGAGAGCCATCACAAAAGGGTTGTTTTTGGCTTTCCCCACAAGAACACCAAGAATATTTTTTACCTTCTTCAACGTCGACTGCAAAAGGTGTGTCAGATGCTCGTACTGGTGTAGACATAGTAATCTCCATTAATTGATATATAGCGCCCGATAAATAGGCAAGTAACTGATATTTAAAGTAAGCGATAAAGCCATAAAAGCCAACTGTTATTTATCCCAGTTGAACTTTAATTATCTGTTGAGTAAAAAAATCATAAGAAAACTGCACTAAAGTCCAAGGTCAATAAAGGGATTTTAAAATTTTATCCTCTGACATTTGAAGAATAACTATGCCAAGTGAAGTAACAATAATAAAGTTAACCCAAAAGACTAAAGCCATTAAAAACAAGGCTGCTTAAGGAATAGCGTTCAATGAAAAGGTGGATTAAAAAAACCTGCGCTGTTTAATAAGAGAGACGTTAAGCAAATAATTCAATTAAAAATACTAATTTTGACGCTTTAGATACCAACAGCTTGTTTAACTTTTTCTTTGTAACTTCGACTCACTTTTAATTCTTTGCCATTACTCATCACTAAGTAATATTCGCCATTAAGTTGGCTACAAAACTTATCAACATAATTTTTATTAACTATGGTTGAGCGATGACTGCGTACAAATTGCTTTGGGTCTAATATTTCTTCAAGCTGCTTCATGGTTTTACGTAATATATGTGTAGCGCTATGGGTATGAACACACATATAGTCTCCCGCAGCGTCAATCCATAAAATGTCTTTAACTGGGACTCTACTCACTTCTCCTGCATCTTTTATAGCCAAGATATCAGAGTAAGAAGATAAACTTACCGGTTGATTATTTGCGAGCTCAGCTAAAATTTTATCACAATCATTACCGGTAACATCACTAACTAGCTGAATAAGTTTAGATTTATGAGCAGCATTTTCTGAGCTGATCAGGCTCTGCCTAACCTTGTCCATAGATTCGGCTAAGCGAGTTTCATCAGCAGGCTTTAACAGGTAGTCTTGTGCGTGAACTTCAAAGGCTTGTAAGGCATATTGATCAAAGGCGGTGACAAAAATAACAATGGGTAGCTTTAATCCTCTTTCAATAATAGCTTGCACGACTTCAAAACCATTGAGGCCTGGCATTTGAATATCAAGAAACATTAAATCAGGTTCATAGGCTCGCACGGCTTCAAGTGCTTCACGACCATTATGGCATTGCGCAATAATATCAACGTCTTTATGATCCGCTAATCTTACGGCAAGGCCTTTCCTTGCTAAAGGTTCATCATCAACTATGATTGTTGACAGAAGCTTTGTCATGTATTTATCTCTAGTTCATAGGGCATTCTAATGCTCACTTTAACACCTTTTGGCGTATTATTGGCAACAACTAAAGAAAAATCACTACCGTACAATGCGGCTAATCTTTCTCGGCTATTTGCGAGGCCAACACCATTCTCACGATAAAGATTACCATTTTTAATTTCAGCGCCAGGACCATCATCGGCAAGTTCTAATAATAAGTCATTGGCAAAGCGGGTCACCGTAACTTTAATGGTACCGCCACTCTCTTGAGAAGCAATAGCATACTTAATAGAGTTTTCAGCAATAGGTTGTAATATCATACTGGGTACTAAGGCATTTTTACAATCATCCGCTGCGATAAACTCTACACATAATCGGTCTTCAAATCTAACTTTTTCTATATCTAGGTAAAGTTTTAGTGCATGCAACTCACTATTTAAGGTGACTTTTTTCATCGGATCTTTATCAAGAGAATAACGAAGAAACTCACTTAATTTAGTCACCATACCATTGGCTATTTTATTTTCATTAACCAAAATAAGGGTAGAGATTGCATTAAGAGTATTAAACAAAAAATGAGGGTTGAGCTGATAACGCAGCATTTTAAGCTGAGCCTGGTGAGCGACGCTGTTAGCCTCTAAAACATTTTGTTTTTCTTTTTGCAGCATTTGATAATATTTTGTACCAAAGTATAAACCACTCCAGCTCAAAATAATAAAAAATGAATAAACACTGTTAGTGGTGTAGTACAGCCAAAAATCAGGGCGATAACCGTGCTTGTATATTTCCCAATGGTTAATGTTTTTAACAACTTGCCAAAGAACGCCAACCAAATAAGAGGCGACTATGACCACAACGGCTATTTTTGCCGGACTAAAATTCCAAACTCTACGATATAGGTAGCGCAAAGGCACAGTGAACAGCCAACCCGCATAAGCATTGAGAAAAATTATCACGACAAAAATATCACGAGGATCATGTAATAATGATCCTAAATAATGCACTAAAGCAAATCCAAACCAACTTGTGCTATGCACTAACCAAAAAAGTCGGTTCTTATTTTCTAATAATTCTTTCCAATTCACGCAGTATAACCAATAAAAAATCTTATAATAATTATGAAGTAGCTTTGCCATTCACGCATTACCGTTGACCGTAGCATTTCAGCGACTCAACTCATTTGTATTCAATATAAATACAAAGCTTTAAAGCGCTATCATTTTACCTAAACGTTGCCCACCGACTAAGTGCATATGGATGTGATAAACCTCTTGGCCGCCATGATCATTACAATTAATAATAAGGCGGTAGCCATTTTCAGCAATGCCCTCTTCTTTGGCTATTTTTTTAGCGACAGTGATCATGCGCCCTAGAGTGAGCTCGTCATCGTCAGTGACATCATTAACCGTCGGAATTAATTTATTCGGAATAATAAGAACATGGGTACTCGCTTGTGGTGTTATGTCTCTAAATGCTGTTACGAGTTCATCTTGATAGAGTAAAGGTGTTGGTATTTCTTGTCTGATTATTTTTGAAAAAATAGTTTCTTCTGCCATGATATGCTCCGTTGTGTCTGTTAGTTTACTTCTGGTGTCCACTTATTATAGTGTATCGCGTTATCAACTGAACGTCTCGGCAACCACCCTGCACTTTCTAATTCAGGTTTGTCTTTGAAATGTGTGACATAACCAACGCATAAATAAGCAATGATTTCAATTTTTGTGGGAATATTCAAAGCATCTCGAAGCTTGTCATCTTCGATAATACTTACCCAGCCAACGCCTAAATTTTCTGCTCTTGCGGCAAGCCATAAGTTTTGTACAGCGCAAACCGCACTGTATAAATCCATTTCAGCTTTGATCGTTTTTCCTAAGACAACTGGGCCATTTCTTTCTCTATCACATGTGACACATATTCCTATCGGCGCTTCTAATATCCCTTCAAGTTTTAACTTTTGATAGCTTTGTTGTTTATCATCTGTAAACATTTTTTCAGAGACCGAATTTGCTTGCTCAAATCCATGCTTAATTTTTTGTTTTGTTTCTTTATCATTAATAACAATAAAGTCCCACGGCTGCATGAAACCAACACTGGGAGCATGATGAGCGGCGGTTAATACTCGCTTTAAAACATCTTCTGGGATGGGTTTGTTAATAAAATCGCTTCTAACATCTCGACGTGAAAAGATAGTTTTATAAACCGCGTCTCTTTCTTTTTCAGAAATATGCATTTGAATAATTTTTGCTTGAGGTAAATGAAATAAATAACAATGTCGCATAAAAAAGGTCTAGGTTAAAAATTAACCTAGACCTAATCATATATTTAAAAACTCATCGTTAGCTTTTTTTCAACACTCGTCGAGTGAAGCCAAAGGTTAATAGAGCGAATAAACTGATAAAGCCTAAACCAGCGCCTTCTCTTTCTATTTTTTTCTCTACCGCTGAACAGTCATCTATCTCACCCGCTAACGGTCTCAATGTGACAGCACGAACAACATCTTCTAAAAGCTGCTCGCCAGTATCTAAATCAAACATCAATTCACCTTTTGCGTCACGGCGAGGTGCTTTAACAAGTGCTGAAGCAGATATTTCATTTTTATCGTTAATGTCTCGCGCTTCGATAATTGTGTACTGTGAGTCACAAGTTAAAAAGTCATTGAGATCGGTAAAGGTCTTACTGGCAATCTCATACATAAAAGCATGTCTACGACGAGGAGACTGCTGATCGTTATGTGTTTCAACTTCACCTTCACCAACAATAATACCATTTTCGTTAATAGCACGTGCAGTACTTGATGAGCCCTTGAAAAAGTCATCAGGCATTATCATTTGCATACCACTATCAAAATCATTGGTATCTACATGAAAGAATTTTGTACGCGTATTACCATTTACCACCGTTTTAGTATGACCGATAGCAATACCAGCATTATTAATACCGTAAGTACGAGAATCAAAAAACTTACTATGATCATCAGTGAAGTCTTTCACTTGACCATTTTTATAAACTACCGCATATAAATTTCGACGTTCACTTCTGCTTGGTTCGGTTTCGTTCTCATCCACCCAACCATGAGCAAAACCAACAGCAACACCATCATTATTAATAGCCTGTGCGTAGTTAAGAAATTCTCTTGTATCATCAACATTTGGTGTAACTAAATGCCCTAAAGTCTCAGTCTTTGTCACCCCTTCTAAACTTAGCGTCCATTTTATTGCTTCAGTGTTATACATACTCGACACTGCATTTTGAATACAAATTTCGAACGGAGCATTTGCTAAAATAGCAGGGTCTGCACAGCCACCCGTTTCATCAAAAATAAAATCAAGCGCTTCTTGATCGATACTCGTACTGGCATAACCGACAGCAAATAAAGATTCACTCATGTCTAAAATAGCAGAATCACCGCCTAAGCGAAGATTCTCGGCAACATCGTCACCTTCAGTCGGTGGCTTTAATTCAATAATGGTATTGCCTGCATCAGGAGAATAAAAGGCTCTTGAGGTAAAATCACGAACCCAATAGACAACAGGGTTATTATCAGTGCCCGTAAATGGCAATGCAGTATATGGAGCTGAGCCGTTACCATAAATCCAGCCATCATTAGTAATACCGTTTACATAATCAACCGTTGAACGCGTCAATGTTGTGGTATCTGGGAAATATTGGTCAAATACAGCAAAGCTTTCAGTATCACCCGCTTTACCTGTTAAGTTACGCATAGCCAAGATATTACCAATTTTTTGATAAAACCTAGCTGAGCTACTGCTGTTTTGACTAGTCAAATACAGGACAGCCCAAGCTAAATCATTAGCGGTTGGATTACCTAACCTTAAGTCGTTTTCGTTTTCAATATCGACTAAGCCATCAACATCTTCATATTGTAAATTGGCAAATCTAACAATACTATCAAAATCATTAGTATCAAAGTACTGAAATTGAACGGGAAAATTATAAATATCTGAGCCAGAAATAGCCATTTGATTTTGGTTGTTTTCTTGCTGAGCATAACTATATTTAACTATATCAATGCCACCTTTATCGATAACTTCATATTTAGCTGCCTGTGCCATTGATAAACTTAACGCACTGCTAATTCCTAAAACTAATACAGATTTTACAAATTTGTTCATATACTACTTAACTCTCATTTCTTGTTATAATTCATCTAGCTCTTGCCATCTTGCGAAAGCGATTTCGAGTTTTGACTCACTTTCTTCAAGCTGGTTCAATATATTTTTTGTTTTATCACTATCTTGAGCAAAAAAGTTAGCGTCGTTGACTTGTTCTTGCAATGAATTTATTAATGCTTCAAGTTCATCGACCTGTCCAGGTAGCGCTTCTAATTCACGATTATCTTTGAACGATAATTTTTTTTTAGTAGGCACATTAACTGCAGATTTACTCTCACTCACTGAATTAACAGGGGCTTTTATACCTTCAGCTAACTGCTTACGCTGTTCAGCTTTGTATGCTAAATAACTATCAACATCATCATAACCGCCAACAATATTTGTTATTTCACCACTACCATCAAAGTAAAGACAACTATTTACACAATTATTAACAAAATCGCGATCATGGCTTACTAAAATAACGGTTCCTGCATAATTTGCAACGACTTCTTCTAATAATTCTAAAGTTTCTATATCTAGATCGTTAGTTGGCTCATCAAGAATAAGTAAGTTGCTGGGTCTTAAAAATAGACGTGCTAATAACAAGCGATTTTTTTCACCACCTGAAAGCGCACGTACAGGAGTTCTAGCACGTTTAGGACTGAATAAGAAATCTTGCAAATATCCCAATACATGGCGTGTTACCCCATTAACAGTGACTTCTTGCTTACCTTCGGCAACGGTGTCCTGAACGGTCATACTCAAGTCTAAAGCATCGCGATGTTGATCAAAATAAGCCACATCTAAATTAACACCAACACGCATCTTTCCTGAGGTGGGTTGTTGTTGTTCCATGATTAATTTGATTAACGTTGACTTACCCGTGCCGTTGGCACCAATAAGGGCTAAACGGTCGCCACGCGTTATAAGTAAATCTAAACCATTAAAAATGGTTTTATCACCAAACGCCATATGCAAGTTTTCACACTCAAAGACTAACTTACCTGAGCGATCTCCGGTTGATATATTAATATCGCCCTGCTTCTTAACTTCACGTCTTTCTTGGCGTTCGACTCGTAACTTTTCAAGTGAACGAACTCTGCCTTCGTTACGAGTTCTGCGAGCCTTAACCCCTTGTCTTATCCATACTTCTTCTTCAGCTAGACGCTTATCAAAAAGCGCATTTTGTGTGGACTCAACTTCTAAGTCGTGAGCTTTTTGTTCGATATAAAGATCATAGTTACCAGGATAGCTAACAAGCTGACCACGGTCTAAGTCTAAAATACGGGTCGCTAAACCACGAATAAATGCTCTATCATGACTAATAAATATGATAGTGCCTTTAAAGTCTTTTAGAAATTGCTCTAACCACAACACACTACTAATATCTAAATGGTTAGTAGGCTCATCAAGTAATAGCACGTCAGGCTCGCTGACTAATGCTTTCGCTAATGCCAGTTTACGTAACCAACCACCAGAGAGATCGCAAATCATTTTGTCTGCTTCTAGCGCTAGCGTGGTTAATACTTTATCGATACGTTGTTCATCTTGCCAAGCATTGGCTTGGTCAAGTTGTTGTTGAACGTTTGATAATTTATTAAGATTCTTCTCTGAAGGGTCTTCACCAATAATATGAATTATATGGTGATATTGCTTAATCAATTCTGCATTTTCAGCAACACCTTGAGCAACATAATCAAAAACGCTCATTTCAGATGACTCAGGTGGATCTTGCTCTAACATCGCTAACTTAATGTTGCTCGACATCAAGATCTGACCATCGTCTAGGTTCTGTTTACCCATCAACACTTTCATTAATGAAGACTTACCTGCGCCATTTTTACCAACTAAACAGACGCGTTCGCCCGTTTTTACCGTTAAGTCTGTCTTATCTAAAATACTGTCTTCACCGAAGGCTAATTCGCCTTGAGCTATTCGGATTAATTCCATGGTTTATATCAACTCTACTACTTGTGATTGTTCGAAAGGCCAGAATAATAATGTGTTATCACTCAAGCGCTCTAATACGGGAATATGAACACCGTATAAATTTACTAAATTATTTTCACTACTGGTGTCATCATCAATAATATCAACCACCTTAATTTGGTGATCGGGTATTATATCAACAATTAACTCTGCAGCTTGCTCACAAAGGTGGCAACCGGCACTACTATATAAGTGAAATAAAACACTCATTAAGCCGTAACTTTTTTACGGGTAATTAACCAACTGTTATGGATGTGCTTATTACGCTGAAAATCTTTATCGCGGGTTAACTCTGAAATTGACTTCACCTCAAAATTTAAAGCAGCAACAGCATCAAAGTCCATTTTGAAGTTTCGTTTATTATTCGTGAAAATAAGCTCACCGTTTTCAGCAACACACTTCATTGCATCAGTAATTAACGCCACGTGATCGCTTTGCACATCAAAGCTGTCTTCCATACGCTTAGAATTTGAGAACGTTGGCGGATCAACGAAAACAACATCGTAAGTGCCCCTATGTTCTTTTAACCAAGTTAAACAATCGGCTTGTACAAATTGATATTTATGACCTGACAATTTATTCAAGGCAAAGTTTTCTTGTGCCCAGTTCAAGTAAGTATTCGACATATCAACAGTAGTAATACTTGTTGCGCCATGCAGTGCGGCTTGCAATGAAACAGAACCGGTATACGCAAATAAATTAAGTAATGATTTGTTTTTAGCTTTCTGTGCAACAATTTGCCTGGTTTTACGGTGATCTAAAAATAAGCCTGTATCAAGGTAGTCCCATAAATTAATTTTTAATTTTGCACCATGTTCGTTGATAATCATCGACTGTTTACTTTGATCAACACGTTGATATTGGTCACTGCCCTTTTGCTTGGCACGGGTTTTTAATATCACCTTATCGGTAGGAACACCGAGTACCTTAGGAGCAAAATAGATAACTTCTTGCAAACGTTTTGCTACTTTACTTTCTTCGATAATTTTAGGTGCTGAATACTCTTGAATAACCAAATACTCACCATAAACATCAACCGCGACATTATATTCTGGAATATCTGCATCGTATAAACGATAACATTCAATATTTTCTTTTTTCAGCCAGCTTTTTAAATTTTTCTTATTTTTTAATAAGCGATTACCAAAATCCGAATCTTTATCTTCGAATTCTGCATCATTGTTTTGCCCTGAAGCTTGTTTTTCATCGACGTTATAAAGAGCAAGTTGACAATCTAATGGACCATTCTTAAATTTATAGCGTTTGTGGCTTGCTAGCTTCATCATCGAAAGCAATTCAACATTCGCTGTTAAAATAGCAATACGCCAGTCCACAAATTGTGCTTTTAGTTTTCGACCTAATAAAACAAAATTTTCAACAAGTTCTGGTAATTCACCAATACGCTCCCCATAAGGAGGGTTAAGTAAAAAAGTACCATTGTGGCCAAAACCATTATTTAAATTATTGATATCTTTACATGAAAATTCAATAAACTTTTGTACACCGGCATTACGAGCATTTACTTGTGCGGTATTTATTACTCGGCTATCAATATCAATACCAAAAACTTTCGCTTTTAATTCTTCAAGACCAAGATGTGATTTTTGTTTAGCTTGAGTTAATTGTGCTTGCCACGGGTATAATTGATGACCAAGCCAACAATCAAATCCCCATTTTACTCTGTCTATACCCGGCGCGTAACCTGCGGCCATCATTATAGCTTCAATTAAAATCGTGCCAGAACCACACATAGGATCAACAAGCGGTTTAGTGGTATCATCTAACCAGCCTGAACGAGTAATAATAGCCGCCGCTAGATGCTCTTTTAATGGCGCAGCACCCGAGTGCTCGCGATAGCCACGCTTAAATAAACTACGACCAGAGAAATCAAGATAGATAACAACCTTTTCTCTTAACAAACGCGCTTGAAAACTGATGTCTGGCGTACTTTTGTCAACAGAAGGTCTATCCATACCTTGATCACGAAAATGATCAACTAGCGCATCTTTAATAGTAAGCGCACCAAACTGGGTATTTCTGATTTCATCACTTGACCCGACAAAGTCGATAGCAAAGGTATGGTTACTCGAAAATTGTTCAGACCAATTAACACTTTGCGCGGTTGCAAAAAGTTTATCTTTATTTTCAGCATCACCTTCAGCAAGTTTTAATAAAATTCGCGTTGATAAGCGACAATAGAGACAGATTTTATAGGCCTCTTCAATTGTTGCCGTAAAATATACGCCTTCAGGCTTTTGCACGACTTGTGATGCTTTTAAATCTTTTAGCTCTTGAGCTAATAAAATTTCTATACCAGGAGATGTTAATGCTAAAAATTGCTGCATGAGTGTTTTCCAGACCGATTTATGCCCGCAATTATAAACAAAGACGCTAACTACTTATATAGAGACGTGCATAAAACACCAATATTCACTGATATATATTTTAAAATATTTTTAATAACCGTATTAACAGACCTTGAAGGTCACAAAACCACCATTTAGACTACAATTAGGGCAATTAACTGCCTTTTTTTAATAGATGTAAAAATGTTAAAGAAACGCCTTGCAATGTGATGTAACTATCCTTAAGATACGCATCGCTTTCAAGGGCTGAGGCTTTTGAAATGCATTCGTTAATAACAAGAATTAAAACAGTTATGGCTTGTTTATGTGTAACCTTTGATGGGAATACTTAAACCATTCGGACGCGGGATGGAGCAGTCTGGTAGCTCGTCGGGCTCATAACCCGAAGGTCGTCAGTTCAAATCTGGCTCCCGCAACCAACTTACGCTTAAGTATAAAAAGCAAATTCTTAAGTTTGAATTAAAACAACTTGGCTTTCCTAAGAAGGTATTAGGACATTCGGACGCGGGATGGAGCAGTCTGGTAGCTCGTCGGGCTCATAACCCGAAGGTCGTCAGTTCAAATCTGGCTCCCGCAACCAACTTAGGATATAAGTATAAAATCAGGTCGTCAGTTCCCTTTCAATTAGATATGGGCTCCGATAACCAACTTTAACTCAAGTATAAATAGTGTCTGTACTGAAAGTCGTCACTTCCTTATTTAAAAACATTCTCCGATACAAAATCCATATTTCATTGTTAAATAACATTTAGTCACTCTATAACTAAAATATTTTCTAATACATATTTATTTAGTACAAAAAAATCATCATATTAAATTTAACATTATTTGCTGTCTATCCTGTTAAAATTTAATAATATTCTTCATTACTCGCTTTAATTAGAAATAACCGCTAATAAGCTAACGTCTGGGATAAGTAACGAGCTCACCATACACATGAAGTGTACTCATCTTATTAAGCTTTCTTAGAAAATAAATTTTTACTGTTAACACAAACACCGTTTTCTTTAAGAGGTGACAAAGAAACTGATGGATCCCATATCCGCTGCCAAACACCTCCAAGCAGACTAAAATCAGGCCTAGCACTTACCTTTTCAGTATGACTCTTAACAATCCCAATACTCGTTTGCTCGCCAACAATAAAATTAAACACATAACTACACTCCACACCCATGCGTAAATCGGATAAAACAATATACTGCTCTGCTTGTTTTACTGAATAAAAGCCTTTCGTGAACCATTGTAGTCGTTGCACATCCCATTCATCTTTAATATTAGTAAGCAGAGAGTCTGACGATTGATATGCTTCTAGACTTACCTCAGATACTGAGTCAAACACAGAGACATAGCCCTCGTAATATTGACCATCAGACATAACCAATACCCGCCAAAGTAGCGTAGAAAAAGGCGCAGGTGTACTCAAATAATGATGTGTTTTTATCTGTCGATCGTTTAACGCTGTTGTGACTTTATCGTCTATGTAAAGCTTTGCCATCAAAGACCAACAGATATAAAGTGTGCTTATCGCCAATGCAAAATTATTGATTTTTAAAGCACTTGCCGGTTTAACTCTGGGCAGAAAAATAACAATAAACGCAAACAATAGCGGTAAGGTATACATGGGGTCAATGATAAACAAATTAGAGACCGCAAACGGATATTCAGTAATAGGCCACAGCAATTGCGTACCGTAAACAGTGAAGCTGTCCAAAATCCCATGAGTAGACAAGCACAAAAATACCAACACAAACCAGTGTTTCTTATAAATGGCTGTAGCTTGATGACATTTGGTTATTAACCAGGCAATTAAAGGGCTAATGAGCAAATGTACTAATAACGAGTGGCTAAATCCTCGATGGTAGGTAAAAGCTTCAACATCACCGCTATAGGGTAAGAATACATCTAAGTCAGGCAATGTTCCTAAAACGGCACCATAAATAGCTGCTTTAGGACCAACTTTATTACCTAATACCGCATAGCCTACCGCGCCGCCCAAGACAGCTTGTGTTAATGAATCCATAATGACCTTGCCGATTTAACAATTATTATTCTAATACGCCTTTATCTACAATTCTAGATCAATTGAGACAGCAAATTTTCTTAGGTTTTTCATACTGTTTAAATTGTTAATAAACTATATTCATTCAGTTTACTGACAATTTTAACAAGAAGCTTGTTGTTCATAGAGCGTGACATGACATAAACTTTCTATGGCATTTAACTCATATAATATACTCATGACATAGATAGAATAACTAAGGTAATGATTAACATCTTGTTCGACGATCAAAGTTTCATTATTCCAAGATAAAAAAACCGCAATTAAGCGGCTTATATTATGATGCAGTAGACTTATTTTACTCTCATATCTAATATTGGCATATTACTACTACCTAAAATTGTTGCTGGAAGCTTACCATCCCAGTTTTGAGCTTCTGTTAGCTTAACAATTAAAGGGTTGTTACCCAGTGCTTTAGCTTTAGCCGTAATCGCTTCAGCTTCAGCTAAGCCTTTAATTCGAATAGATTCAGCTTCTGCTATAGCAACGAGCTTAATACCATCTGCTTTTGCTTTTGCCGTATTTACGTCACGTTGCGCTTCTAAATTTTGACGTGCGAGTTTATGTTTCTCCGCATCAGCTAGATTTTTTTCTGTTTGCTTAGTCTCAATAGAGGTTAAGTACTTAGCCGGTAATTGAATGTTTTCAATTTGAATGTTATCAACAGTAACAGGAAAGTCTTTCATTTCTTCGATAAAGCTTGCTTCAATCGCTTGAATGGCACTTGCTCTATCTTGTATTAATTTTTCTGCATCATACTGTGGGATAACATCTTTAGTGGCAGATCTAAAACGAGGATCAAGAATTCTATTTTCAAATTGCTTTAAACCACCGTATTGACGAAAAAGTTCAAGCGCAGCTGTCTTGTCTACCGTCCAGTTAACTGAAACAATAACAGTTACTGGCATTTGCTCTTTAGTACTTGATGCCATTTTTTCTTCATTTTTTCGTGTTCTGACTTCTATCTCTTCAACGCTATCAATAAAAGGCACTTTAAAGTGTAAACCAGGGTTAACCTGCTCTTTGGCTTCACTGAAGCGTTTGACAATGCCGATGTGCCCTTCATTGACGGTGTAAACAGAGCTGAAAAATAGGGTAACAGCAATCGCCACTGTTATTATTGATTTAGTTGGGATATTTAATTTTTCTATATTCACTTTTCTACCTCAGAGGCTTAATTAGGTGCCCATATTTAAAGACACATTCGTTAAATATTACAGCATGTTATTCGCTATGCAGAGACCATAACCTTTTAAGTGACATAACGTCAAACTTACACCTGAGTGAACCAGCTCTGCAAGTCTAAACAATCGATAAAATTAACCGTTAGTAAGTTCACCTTATCAGTTAGGTGAACTCAAAAGTGTTGTATTAATATTTTTTCTGTCGGCCATTAACAAAAGTTAATGGGTCTGTTGTCATTTATGTGGCATTAGCAATCATCTTAATAGCAATATCAGTTAAATCGGTCACTTCTCCGATGCCGATAGTACTTTCTAACTGAGTTTCAAGATCATCCGCTAAGTCTTTATCTAGACTTTTTAAATAACTGATTTCGTCACGGTAATACATGTTTTGCACTTTATCACTTTTTTTCAATTCAACTTTTAAAATTGCCGGTTTACCGTGATTAGATACTTTCTGGGTATATTCTTTCAATTGGGCAGATTTTTTCAATACTGATAAGTCACGATACCAAAAGGAATACTCTTCTTTATCATTTTTATCTTTAGGTAAAACAAGAATATAAAATGCACGAGCAGGTAATTCTTTATAAGCAAGTACCGCAATAATTGATAAGCAAGAATCTCTAAACTTTTGATTACTCAATAGATTAAGAATAATTTCTTCACTATTTTCATTTTTATAGACAAGGTGCTTAAGTGCAGAGTTACCACTAAAGCTCGCCGCATTAATATATTGTTGGTGCTTAGTTGCTTTTAAGTAGAATGGAATAGAGAAATGATTGTGTGCATATATATTCCTCATCGCTTTCTGCAGACCATAAATACGACTACCGCGTTTTCCGCAGGCTTCAAGGGTATCAACATGTTGATAAATATACTTTCTTATCGCCCTGCAAGCTAAATGTTTACTTTCAATTGTATTCATTAATAATCGAACAGCCCCATGGCTGTCATAACCTAACACAATATATTTCTGTTTTTGTAGTGTTCTATCTTGTTCAGAAAAAGGTACGGTTAATTCAATTTCAATTTCTTCACCGGCTTTAAATTTAGTTTCTTTTACTAGGCTAACTAACAAACCTTGTATAGAGATATTTTTAGTTATACCGGGGATATGAGTAACAACATTATTACTGCGTGTAATTGCCATTTTAAAAGATAATACAAAGCGGTCTTCACCTCTAGAATCATCATTTTCTGCCGTTACAATTTCGGTTTCATCAAGTGAGTCAATCGCACTCAGTTGAAAACGTTTTGGTAATAAATTTTCTAATTCAATGATGTCTTCGCTGACCGGCCGATGTATTGTTTCATACAAGCTAGTAATATCTGATAAGGTGATCATATGATCGCAATTACTGATCATATCTAGCGCCGCTTTCGGGATAGCCCTATTTAACACAGCCATCTTAGGATGAACATGACAAGGTAAGGCAGACGGAACATAAGCATCTTCTACAGAATTAATAAACGATGAGGATATTTTGACTACTCTAAAAAGGCTATTTTTGAAATAATGATTAAAAACAGCTTTGACGCTTCTATTATTAACAAAATCGTCATACCAAATAAGGGAATAAATGAAGGTATCTTTATATTTAGATTTTAATATAAAAGCATATTTATCAACCGTATTCCTCTCATTTAACGCCTTTTGTATATCTTCGTTACCCAGTAGTACGGGTAAGTGAAAATTTTCATCTGTATCACTAAAAAACCGCCAAAACTCATCATTACCCGATGTTTTCATCGCAACTTTCGCATGCCATGCATTATTATTTTTATAACATAGTAACGGAATGTCGTGAGTTTTATTTAGATACAGTTGCTCGTAACCTTTAGAGGTAACAGAATCAAACAAAGGGGTGATAAATCGTTCTGTAGGACCAATAATAGCCAATTTTTTTTGTCTTAGGTAATGAGCGAACAAAACCCGCATTTGCTGATCTGTTAATGGACTTGAAAATTTCAATAAGTATTCAAACTTATTTGCAGAAGATTTTTGACTATCAATAATAACAAATCCGAGTTCAAGCTCTTCAGTGAAATCTATTTCGGTATGATGGTCATATAGCCACAGGTACACTTTATTTGCTATAACACCTGCTATTTCGTGAGAGGTCTGAATAACAACTTTTTGATTATTCATCTTCTCAATGTTAGCCGTAATACCTACCTCTTTTTTCCCTTGCGCGGTCATCCCCATAATAGGGTTGATAAAGACTTTACAAGCAGAGTTAAGTTTTTTAAGTTCGTTAATTATTCTATTTTTATTTATTAAGGGTTTAGGTTCGGTTTTATCTATTTTAAATTCTGAAAATTCGCTGTCATTTTCATTTTCGTTTTCGTTTTCAATATTATATTTGCTGACACCTTTATCTTTATTAGCCGCTCTCTTTTGAGCGTCTTCATAAACTTCATAGTAAAGTGCTGTTGTATAAAGATTTTGATATTCAACAAGTTTTTCATTGAATAGCTTTTTACCCGCTATATCCAAATAATGATTAACTTTATTGTGTGTAACTATTTGACAATCAGCAAAGATCAGCCGTAAATCTATTGGTTTATTAGCTTGTTGGGCAAGTTTTTTGATTTCATTTTTAACAGCAAGGTGTTGACCAGAGTTTTCATCAGGTAGAAGTTTTTTAACTAAATATTCCAATCTATCATTGCTGGCATAGGGGACCAAACTTAAGATTTGTTTTTCAAACTTTTGTAAGTGAGGACTGATGACACTGCTCATTAATCGTGGTACCTCGTATTTTGAAGCTAAACACATTGGAAGGTATTCAATTCATAAACCATTAACGTTGATGGTTTAATCCTAGTGCATATTCATAAATAAGACTAAATAAATGTTGCCATGTTGGTTAGTTGTTTTATTGGTCTGTCGTTATCGGCACAACCGCCATTATACTTTAGACTTTATTAACTGCCTATGTGGATATAATCAACAGGCATGATAGGGAGCGCGCATTTATTGCTTGCTCCTTTTCGCTAGAGGTCGATAGTTCTAATTAAAAAATAAGTAGGCCAAATTTCGCGTACCTGATACTCCCACTCAGTATCCACTTTGCCATTAGGTGATTGTAAAAACCAATACCTCGCCCATTTACTGACAACTTTACCTGACTTACTTAATTTTAATGGCGAAAACCGACGCTGGTATCGGTTGCCATCATACTCAACAATTGCGTTATTTCTTGCTCTTTTATGTAAGCTATCTAATGCCGTACTAATGAGTTCGACCTTTGATAAGGCCAATATACCTTGTTCTTTTAAACAAGCTAATATCGCCGCTTTTTTTATACTTACCTGCATGTAATCATCTATATGAGGAGTATAAACCATGCCCGTTAGACCATAAATAGCGGCTCGCTCTCTATCAGCAAGTGCTTTTAATGGGATAATTAGCTGATTAATTTCATCTAATTCACTGATGACATGCAATTTTATAGGTAATTTAGACAATGCCTACGCTCTTATAAATACTCATTGATTTCTCATTAATTTGGCGGATCTATATTATTGTCAATGCTGTTGTTTAAGCGGAACCACCCTGCTATTGAGAATCTATCGCGCTTAGCAGGTAATACTTCATGCGGAAACTCTTCGCTTAAAAAAACAACTATCGTACCAAAGCTGGGCAATACTTTAATTTTACTGTTATCAACGACAGCGGAGGCTGGTATTTTTTTATCATAAATCACTAACTCGCCTCCATCATCAGCGGACCAATGCTGATTAAGGTAGACAACAACAGATAGCACCCGATTACCCTCACCTTTAAAAGCATCTTTGTGCTTCTTATAAAAGTCGCCTTTGGCATAATGAGCAAAATGACTTTCAAAAGAAAATAATCCGAGAAACAACCGGCGATTAAGATAAGCTTGCAGTGACTCGGCCCACGTTATCCAAGCACAACTGGCTTGGTTGTTACTGGTTATCCAGCTTATTTCATCTGTCCGTATAAAATCATTAATCATATGATCTTTGGCACGACCTATTCCAGCACGTTTGAATTTTTCAGTAGGTAACTCAATAATATGATTTAATAACAGATGGGTTAATTCTTCAGGCAGAGCATAAGGACGAATACTATAGCCCTTTTCAACAATATCATTGGATATTGACTCGAACAGTGATGAGTCACCACCAGAGTAAGTTATTTGAGCTAGGTTCAACTACATCCTATCTTAGGAAGTAAAACTAACATTTTCTTGATAATCTAATAAAATAATGAATGGTCTATATTAGCACTTTGAATATATTAGTGTGAGCATTCGTTTTAATAAATGATTTAAACTTTTGTCGACAGTAGATGTGATTAGTTAGAAAGTGAAAACGTTACAGGCGGATAGCGTAAGGTCAAATCAGATAAAATAGTAAGACACTTTGCTAATAGCTAAAATCATTCCTACAGTTAACGCATAGAACTGCCAGTAGACAGTTAATTCAAGGAACGAATGTGCAAGTAACTAATCAACTTATTAAAGAAACATCCAAACAGTTTTCGACTCATATTTTAAATTCAGGAATGGAATGCGGCATCAGTCAAGATATTACCGACCCACAAGGAAAAAGAGTTTTTTTAAAAGCAGGTACTGAAATTACGGAAAAAATCCGTTTAAAATTAACTAACTTACAACAAGAGGGGATCATTGGCCATGAAGATGTAATTTCTCTTACAGAAGATACCAGTAATGAAGATATATTAGCGCCGATCCTAGACTTAGCTAAAACAAATCCTGTAATAAATAACTTTCAGCTAAATGAAACACTGGTAACCATTGGCGACTTTATAAAAGGCGGCTCAATTCCAAAGAAAATTATTGATCACCTCAGTATATTTTCACACCTCAACCCCTCTGCATACCAAAATACTTTAATCAATTTGGTATTTGGCACCCATATCGGTAAAGCAAACAACTATTCTCCAACCGAATTAACGGAACTTATCTCTGTTTTGTTCTTTGAAAATATTGGTTACGCAAGACTTAACAATACCATGAAAGATGCAAAGTTAGTTCACCCTATCTTGAGTAAAGAAATAGTGAGACTTGCGGGCTTAGAGAGTAAGTTAGTCTTAGAATCGATAGAACAACATGAAGAGAAATTGGATGGCTCTGGTTATCCCAAAAAGTTAACACAAATTCATGAGTACGCTCAAATCTCACAAATAGCGAATCAATATTCTCAGATCACTAGAAAAAGTAAAAATATTAACACGGCCATCGGAGAACTCTATTTATTAGCCGAAGGATTTGACTTTAGGACCAGTCAAAAAATGCAGGCTATTTATTCTTATCACTTACAAAAGCCCCTATTAGCAATAATGCAAGAAAGTATACAAACAGATACCCATCGACAAGCCTACGGAAACCATTTATACGACCAATTATCAAAAGTCATTAAATGGACAAACACCTTAAATACTAACAACCCAGAAATGAATTTTATTCAAGCTAAACTTAGGAGCACATTATGGGTGTCAGAATCATCACAGCAGCCATTCCAAATAAAAAGAGAAGAGCTTAAAGATAATCAAGTTTGTAAAATGTTTACCAATGACGCTCGAAGATTAGTACTGCAAATTTCACAGTTTGCCAATTATTTCAATCAGATACTCCATTACCCGATTAAAATTGATAATATATCAACCAATAAAGAATATTTTTTAAAGTTAATCAATCCAATAATTTAATTTGCTTAACAATGACTTAATATCGATTCTCGCTGAATTCTTTGGTTAAATAGCAGTTAGTTTGCATACCCACTGCCAATAGCAGTAAATGGCAGCTCAAGTTCGAGCTCAGGGACTTGTAAACCTATCCAGGCGACAAAAGTATTACTATTAGGGCCTGGGAAGATACTATATTCATTGACCCAAGGATAGCGGGCAATTGCGGCCTTAATCTTAGGAATTAGTTTAACCGCTTTATCACCTTTAATAGAAAGTAATAATACCGGCTTTGAGCCATACCAATACCTATCTGGTGTTAATGTTTGGTACTGTCTTATTGCTGATAACCCTTGATTTACTTGCCAACCAGTAACTTCATAAACACTATACTCTGCTGCTTTTTCTTCTTTGATTGCAAGCCAAGGGTGAACAGCAAACCAACCACGCCAACTAAAAGCATCTGCGGCATAAAACTCTACAACAGCCCTACTATCGTCATTGGGTAACGTTGCAATACCAGCAGGCTCTCTGCTCGCGGTTCGCCAGTTGTTATGGGTACAAGCACTCAGTAGGAGTACAATGCAGATAATCGTCCAAAATCTCATATGCGCTATTATTACACCGGTTTAAGCCTAGATTATATTGCTTAGGCTGGGTTTGATAAATTTAACCTATATTCTTATTGGCAATAAAATCCCTATTACTTTAAAATCAGAATACACTTATTTTTTCAAATAAAACCAATCTGTTGTCCCAATTAGAACCATAGAATAAGTTTCAGATGAATATTTACGCCACTTTAAAGCTTCACTTAAGCTGAGCTTTTTTCTTTGATAGTGTAAAATTTGCATAAAAAGTTGTCACTACACCCGCGACAAGAGAAAGCATCGCTAAGCCAAATAATGCGTTATCTTGAGATTCAAAGGCTAATAGATATACCCCCAACACAACACAGAATAAACCAACATAAATAAAGACCTGAGGGTGTGAAATAATTAGACCCGTAGATTCGGTATTTTTCCCTTTATGGGATTTAGTATGTGATGAAGCTTTTCGTTTATGTTTATTTGTTGGCATCGCCAATTCCTTAATCTTTATAACAATATGTTATCGGTACATCTCAACGATGCCCTCATTGTAACTAGTAATTAATTTATACTAATATTAGATAAGATCAAATAATTATCTCTAGCTGGAAATGGCTAAATACCATTAAGATGATATAAAACAAAAATAATTAAAACACATCATAAATATTCAGCAATAATGTACACAGTCAAGTCAACTTGAATGACGAAGCCTAGCACCCCAACTTATTTGTGCAGCCAAGTACTTAAATTAACTCTCGTTAATTGCCTAAGCAGTCATTTGGCGAAGCGCCATTCGTGAATGGGTTATTTTACGTTACTGTAAAATAAAAAATGCCTAATATTAAGATTTAAATCTCAATATTAGGCATGAGTTAACAGACCGTTATAAATATCTTAGCCGTGTAAAGAGGGTAGATATTTATCTGTTTACCAATAATTAATTTTCAAAAATTATTGGTAAAGCTAGTGCTAAATTAAAATGCAAAGTCTTCACTGGCTAGAGCCATCATCGAGTCTACACCACCTTCAATACAAGCTGCATGTCCTTGAGCTCTAGGAAGTATACGATGAAAGTAAAATGCTGCTGTTTTAATTTTAGCTTGATAAAACGCTTCATTTTCACCAGCGTCTTTTAGTTTACTTTGCGCTACAGAGGCCATTTTTGCCCAGAAGTAGCCTAATGTTACATAACCGGCAAACATCAAGTAATCAACCGAGGCACCACCAATCTCATCCGCGTTCTTCATGGCCTTTTGACCAATATCACCCGTGATCATTTGCCACTGTTTAGCGTATGAGTTTAGCGTACTAACATACTCACTCATGGCTGGATTATCGGCATTGTCTTTCGAAAAAATAGCGATATCTGTCATAAACGGCTTCAAAATTTGACCTTTACTGCCCAAAATTTTACGGGCTAATAAATCTAACGCTTGAATACCCGTTGTGCCTTCATAAATACAACTAATTTTAGTGTCACGCAGAAGCTGTTCCATGCCCCATTCTTTTATAAAACCATGTCCACCAAAAACTTGAACACCATGACTTGTACATTCGAAACCTAACTCTGTTAAAAATGCTTTTGCAATAGGTGTTAGTAAGGCTAATTTGTTTTCTGCATCGGCTTTAACATCAGCGTCATCTGATGCGTGGGTTATATCAACTAATTGCGACAAATAGCCAATTAGTGCTCTACCGCCCTCAGAAATAGACTTTTGCGTAAGTAGCATACGACGAACATCAGGGTGCACAATAATAGGATCAGCTGGTCCATCTGGATTTTTTACGCCGCTAATAGAACGCATTTGCAAACGATCTTTTGCATAAGCTAATGAACCTTGAAATGCCGCTTCAGCTGCTGCAGAACCTTCCATTGCTACACCTAAACGAGCAGCATTCATAAAAGTAAACATGCAGTGTAGGCCACGGTTCTCCTGTCCAATTAAAAACCCTTTAGCGCTATCAAAGTTGATAACACAAGTGGCGTTAGCATTGATACCCATTTTATGTTCAATTGAACCACAACTCACAGCATTTCGGTCTGCTTTTGTGCCATCATCATTGACATTAAACTTAGGAACAATAAACAAAGAGATACCTTTACTACCTTCAGGAGCACCTGGTAGGCGTGCGATAACAATATGTACAATATTCTCTGATAAGTCATGCTCTCCGGCTGAGATAAATATCTTTGTGCCGGTAATCGCATAGCTACCATCATCGTTTAATATAGCTTTGGTGCGCAACATGCCAAGATCAGTACCACAATGTGATTCAGTTAAACACATAGTGCCTGTCCAGCTACCTTCAACTAATTTAGGCATATACTGTTGTTTTTGTTCACTGGTGCCATGAGCTTCAATTGTTGCTTGTGCCCCATGACTTAGACCAGGATACATAGCAAAACTATGATTAGCAGACGACATCATTTCACTAATAGACGCATTAAGAGAGTAAGGTAATCCTTGCCCACCAAACTCTTCACTCTGAGATAATGTTGGCCAGCCACCCTCAACGTATTGTTGATAAGCATCTTTAAAACCATCTGGCGTAGTTACTACACCGTCTGTCCACGTACAACCTTGCTCGTCACCGATTTGATTTAAGGGTGCAATAACTTGTTCAGTAAACTTGGCTGCTTCTGAGATAATAGCGTCAACCATATCTTCACTAGCATCATCGTAACCTAATTGTTTATAGTGTTTGTCGCAGTCTAATAATTCTTGCATTACAAACTTAATATCACGAACTGGGGCTTTATATTCAGGCATTCTATTGACTCCAAAAATTTATTATTAACCGTTGACTTCACTATTCAACATTGCTTTAACCAAGTGGTCATACCACTGATATTATCGATATGAGATAAATTAGTCAAATGAATTTAATTTATCCCTAACTATTCAGTATCCATATAATAAAAGTTAATGCGCTTCTGACATACCCAGTGAAAATAGCCACTTACTATATGATTTTAGAATAGAGCGTGATAATAATTATTCATTGGTTTTATTAATATAACCGCTCTACCATCAGAAAATGCGCTTTAATCTCTGTTAACCTTATTACAGTGGCTATTTATACCCTCTTGTAACAAGTATAGATCACTTTTTTAAGCGATTTATATTGGTTAATAGTGGATTAAACGTTACCACAAATTTAATCGCACAAAGCTAAGTCTCATCTATAATTACCCTTAATATGAGACTATTTTAAAATTATAAAGGAGTCTCAATGTCTTTAACCACCCTCTTAGAAAAGCGTAATTCAGTGCGTGCTTATTTGGAAACACCCGTCGAACAAGCATTATTAGAAGCTATTTTTACACAAGCACAACGCGCCCCTTCAAATTGCAACGTACAACCTTGGCAAACTTGCGTGGTGTCTGGCGCTAAAAAAGAATCCCTTAAAAATGATTTACTCTCAGCAGTTATGAGTGGCAAACCACCAAACCCAGACTTTAACTGGCTACCTAAATACGAGGGTATCCATAGAGATCGCCAATTTGGTTCAGCTAATGCACTTTACAGTGCTATTGGTGTTACTCGCGAAGACAAACTGGGTCGTCAAAAAGCGATGATCCGAAATTGGAGTTTTTTTGATGCTCCCCATGTAGTATTTTTTACTATGGATAAATATCTCGATATTATGGGTGCGGTTGATTTGGGTATTTATGCGCAAACTCTTTCGCTAATTATGGCTGAGCACGGTATATCAAATTGTATGCAAGGGGCATTGGGGCAGTTCCCAGATCCAATCAAAAAATCCTTAAACTTACCAGAGCAAAGAGGTATTTTGTTTGGTATGTCATTTGGTTACGCTGATATAAATGCGCCGATAAATAAAACTCTTACTGATCGCGAAGATATTACCAATGCGGTTAGCTTCTTTAAATAAAGACTCACAATAACAATTAATGAGTCGTTATTAGCAATCATGTTTTGTTCAAGACAATGTTGAATAATCATATTGAAAACTAATACAAAATATTTACCCAGCAGATAATAAAGAATACTGAGAGTCGGCATGGATATTACTGAATTAGTTACATTTATAAGACAAAAGGTGTACCTATTGGTATATTTTAAATTATGATGGGCATGGGACTAACCTTTTCCATTGGTCTAATTAATCCTTGACTGTTATTACCTATTATTGGCTCTAGTTTGACACATTTTATGTTATTAACGCTTGAATATACCGTCGATATTCTGCTTAGGTTGTTACGTTCAAATATCATTTAACACAAAAAAGCCTTAACTCAATATATGGTAAGCTAACGTACCTATAAAAAAGGTAAAAATTTAACCTTACTACCAAGCGACGCCTATTCATTAAGTTGATAACAATGAATTTTAAGGAAAAAATGTAAACATGATTACTGTACATCATCTTAACAAATCACGTTCTAAACGTGTTATCTGGTTGTTAGAAGAGCTTAATATGCCTTATAACATTGTTAAACATCAACGTGACCCACTCACAAATTTAGCGCCTGAAAGTTTAAAATTAATTCATCCGCTAGCAAAAGCACCTATTATCGTAGATGGTGAGGTTACTTTGTGTGAGTCTGGCGCGGTTATGGAATATATTCTTAACCATGCAACAGCAAGTAATTTAAGGCCAAGCATTGATTCTAATGAATATTACCATTATTTAGAGTGGTTACACTTCGCAGAAGGGTCCTTAAGTTTACCTGTGATAACGACCTTGCTGATGTCAATGGAAACTCGTGAAGGCACTCAGCCTCTTGACGGTTATATTGCTAAAGAAAATCATCTCGATTTCTCATATATCGAAAATACTTTAACCGTAAGACGTTATTTTGCTGGTGATTCTTTTAGTGCTGCTGATATTATGATGGCAGTGATACTCGAAATTGCAGAAAGTATTGGTTTGTTAGAAAGCAAAGACAAAACTAAAGACTATCTCGTCAATATCAGAAAAAGACCCGCATATCAAAAAGCGGCTCAATTTGGCTAACAGCCAGTGATATCAATTTTAACAACTATAGGAAAGAACATGGAATTAATAGATTTTGAACTCAATGAAAACATTGCAACGATCACCTTAAAAAATGGCAAGGTTAACGCTATTTCTCATCAAGTAATAACAGAAATAAACAGCGCTTTAGATCAAGCAGAAGCAGCAAAAGCGGCCGTTATTTTAACAAGTCAACCGGGAATATTTTCAGGTGGCTATGATTTAAAAACGATGAAAGAAAGTTCTGACTCTGCCGTATCGCTAGTGACAGCAGGCTCAACGCTTACTCGCCGTATGTTATCTTTCCCCTTTCCTATTGTTGGCGCCTGTACCGGCCATGCAATTGCCAAAGGCGCATTTTTATTACTCAGTTGCGATTATCGTATCGGCACTCTAGGTTCATTTAAAATTGGACTCAATGAAGTGGCTATTGGTATGACCATGCATCAAGCTGGCCTTGAACTCGCTAGAAACCGAGTACCGATTAACTATTTAACGCGTTCGGTAATAAACGCTGAATTGTTTGATCCAGAAACAGCTGTATTAGCTGGATTTCTTGACACATTAGTTGAACCCGACCAATTAATGGCAACGGCAAAAGCTGCAGCTACCCAATTGTTAACCCTAAATATGACAGCACACCATGGCACTAAACTAAGAGAAAGAAAAGACATACTAACGGCATTAGATGCGGCGATAGCAATAGATTCAACGATGACCTTGAGCCTATAGTAAATCTACCATGACTCACTAAAGTATTTTCTTAGCGCTACACAACAAGATCGCTAACAGTATATTAGGCCGTTAACTTATGATAAAAAAATTCACCCTGTTTTCTGTTTTATTATTTCTGTGTGTTTACTTTAGTGGTGCATGGTATTTTTCTTCAAAAATATTAATACTGCCAATTACTGAGTGTACACAAGCCCGTTTTGTCTTTTGTGGAGAGCCAAGTGAACAAGGCCTCAGTTTTGAAGAAGTTGTTTTTAACACAGATGATGGGCTAACACTGCCGGCTTGGTATATGCCTGCAGATAATGACACCCATAAAGCGATATTATTAGTACATGGTAGAACAGCAAACCGAACCGAAGGTATGCGCTACGCCAAGGCTATTGTTGCTGCCGGTTATAATGTTTTAGCTATTGATCTGCGTCATCCTCGCCAAGACCCTGCTATTATTTCAACCATGGGCTATCACGAGAAGAAAGACGTCACAGCTGCTTTAAATTATTTAGTTGATAAGAAAAATATTAGCTCGATTGGTGTGATGGGATTTTCTATGGGCGCAGCAACTAGCATCATAGTTATGGCAAAAGACTCTCGTATAAAAGCGGGCGTCTTTAGTGGTAGCTATGCTAATTCGATGGACGTACTCGCTGAACAGGCAAAAGTACTCTACGGTCTTCCTCGTTATCCATTAATGCCAATGGTAGCAAAATTTTTTGCTTGGCGCGGCGATTTAGAAATTGATGAAATTAATCCCGAGAAGTACATCGCGAACATCTCGCCTCGACCTGTTTACATTATGCATGGCACAGCCGATAAAACCGTAGACTTTAAACACGGACAACGTTTATTTAGTGCCGCCAATGAGCCGAAGCAATTTTGGCAAGCTGAAGGTGGCGAGCACACTAAACTATGGCAACTCAACCCTGAAAAGGCTGAAAATAGTGTCGTTGATTTTTTTAATCGCTACCTTTAAAAGCTCTTCAGTTTAGTCTTAACCCTTTAATAATAAATTCAAGGGTAATAATCTTTTATATAATTTTTATCATAGGTGTTTATAAACGTATATGTCAAAACCTGTAATCAACTTTGTCCATGCCAATGGTTTTCCAGCAGGAAGTTACCGTACTTTTCTGTCATTGTTTTCAAACGATTATTCAACCATTGCTTTAGAACAATATGGTCACGATGATTGTTACCCCATTCATAATAATTGGCAATTTTTGGTCAATGAGCTGGTTAACTTCATTAAAAAGCAAGACCAAAAGGTCATTTGTGTTGGCCATTCTTTTGGTGGTGTCATTTCTTTTATGGCCGCTTGTCAGCATCCTGAACTTTTTCGTGGTGTCGTCATGTTAGACCCTCCAGTATTTTCTGGGCCATTATCTTGGTTTTTGAAACTCGCTAAAAAAACACCTTTTATTGATAAAATATCTCCAGCGGGTCGAGCTAAAAACAGGCAGAAACATTGGCCGTCTGAAACACAATTAGTTAATAATTTTGCTCAAAAGAAACTTTTTAAAAACTTTGATGCTCGTTGTTTACAAGATTACGTAGACAGTGCCGTGACATTAAAAAATAAAAGATGGGAGTTAATGTTTTCACCTGACGTTGAAGCCGATATATTTAGACACCTACCTTGCAATTTAACAACATATAAAAATAAACTGACGGTGCCATCTGCATTGATTTATGGTGATAAAACAGACGTATTGCCGGTAAGTTACTTTAATCGATTTGCTAAAATGAATAACATACCACTGACTAAATTAGCTAATGGCGGACATATGTTTCCGCTTGAACAACCAGAAGCAACCGCGTCTATAATTACTAACATTATAAAAGATTGGTAAGTAATGTAATAAAAGAGAAGCTGCTATAAAACGGCTTTTATTAGCCCTTCATTCATTACAGACAGGTAAAGCTGCAACCGTCCTTGGTTTTAATTTACTAGTGGGATATTTAGCTGAGCGCTTTTATCGCTCGACCTATGCCATCGACCGTTAAAGGGTACATTCTATCCGTTATTAACTGCCTAATAATTGAGATTGAGTGATGATAATCCCAATGAGTCTCTGGCTGTGGGTTTAACCAAGCGACCTTATTAAAGTGACCAAGAATTTTGTGCATATGAAAGGTACCTGGTTTTTCATTCCAGTGTTCAACACTGCCGCCAGGTGCTGTTACTTCATAAGGCCCCATAGTGGCATCACCGACAAATATAACTTTGTAGTCCGAACCAAATGTTCTAATAATTTCTTCTAAATCAATAGTATCAGTACGGCGTCGGCTATTGTCTTTCCATAATCTTTCATAAACACAATTATGAAAATAGAAAAATTCAAGGTGTTTAAACTCGGTATGTGCCGCTGAAAAAAGTTCTTCACACGTATGTATGTAATCGTCCATAGAACCGCCGATATCAAAAAACATCAATACTTTTACCGCATTATGACGTTCAGGCTCCATATGTACATCAAGCATACCGCCATTTTTCGCCGTTGAGGTAATAGTGGTGTTAATATCAAGCTTTTCACTAGCACCGGTACGGGCAAATTTTCTGAGTTTTTTTAGCGCTAACTTTATATTTCTAGTGCCTAATTCTCTGTCTTGATCAAAGTTTTTAAATTCTCGTTTATCCCACACTTTAACCGCACTATTATTACGATTTTTATCTTGCCCTACCCTAATACCTTCGGGGTTATAACCATAAGCGCCAAAAGGAGATGTACCACCAGTACCCACCCATTTATTGCCGCCAGCATGGCGTTTCTTTTGTTCTTCAAGGCGTTCTTTCAACGCTTTCATTAGCTCGTCTAAACCACCTAATGCCTTTAACTTGTCTTTTTCTTCTTGGCTTAGGTGTTTTTCAAATTCTTTTCTTAGCCAATCCTCAGGTAATATTTTATCAAATATATCAATTGCTTGGATACCTTCAAAATATTCAGCAAATGCACTATCGAATTTATCATAATGAATTTCATCTTTAACCATAACAATTTTAGCTAGGTGATAAAACTCTTCCACATTAGCAAAAACAACCCCCTTTTTTAATAGCGCAATTAAGTCTAATAACTCACGCAAACTACAAGGAACTTTATGTTTTCTTAACGTTATAAATAAATCTATAAACACAACAACTACCTGTTTCTGCGACTAATAAAGGCGAGTTTTTCAAGTAGTGAGACATCTTGTTCATTTTTTAATAGCGCACCAAATAAAGGAATAATACCGGACTGCTTATCGATTAACACCTCTTGAGCAACATCGTCTGCGACCAGTAGTTTCAACCAATCGATTAACTCTGATGTTGAAGGCTTTTTCTTAATACCTTGTAAGTCTCTCAGTTCAAAAAACACTTCTAAGGTATGTGCTAATAACTCTTTTTTTACATCAGGGTGGTGAACAGCAATAATCTGCTCCATTTCTATTTTTGTTGGAAACTTGATGTAATGAAAGAAACAACGACGTAAGAATGCATCGGGTAGCTCTTTTTCATTATTAGACGTTATAATAATGATTGGACGTTGTTTTGCTTTAATAACTTGTTGCGTTTCATAAACATAGAACTCCATCTTATCAAGCTCTTGCAGTAAATCATTAGGGAACTCTATATCGGCTTTATCTATTTCATCAATTAATAATATCGGACGTTGCTCTTCTTCAAACGCCTGCCAAAGTTTACCTTTAACGATGTAGTTAGCAATATCATGCACACGTTCGTCGCCTAGCTGGCTATCTCGTAATCTTGATACGGCATCGTATTCGTATAAGCCTTGTTGCGCTTTAGTTGTTGATTTAATATGCCATTGATATAGCTTACAATTAAGTGACTTTGCTAATTCTTCAGCTAATTGCGTTTTACCTGTTCCTGGCTCACCTTTAATCAACAGTGGCTTTTCTAGGGTGATCGCTGCGTTTACCGCTAAGCGAAGTTCGTCTGATGCAATATAACTCTCTGTACTGTTAAACATGTTTTTACCTATTTTAGGGCTTAATTATAGTCTAATTCGACTAACATCTACGCAACGTTAATTGCGACCGGTGTACCATTTAAAGCAGCATTACCGGTTAAAGTATCTACTCGACTTGCATCGGTTAAATCATTAATACTAACACCTGGTTGCTTGGCTGCAACCGACATCTGGGTGCCTTGTTGATTATGTCCCCAGCCTTGCGGCATACTGACCACCCCACGTTGAATATCGTCGGTGATCACTACCTCTATTTTCACTTCACCTACCATTGAGCTCACCATAACAGATTGACCATTGCTAATGCCTAATACCTTAGCATCATCTGGATGAACCTCTAAGGTACAAGGATTTTTGCCTTTAATTAAGCGCTCGGAATTCTGTGTCCAGGTATTATGACTTTTCACTAAACGGCGACCAATTAAATCGAACGGATAATTGATATCACGAGCAGGATGAATAATAACATTTTGCAAACGCGGTAAATCATTAATATAGAGTTGCGGCACTAAGTTTACACTACCTTGCTCGGTTTTTATCCGCGCTTCGATACACGGCATTAAAGGTCCAATATCGATACCATGAGGATTGTCGATTAATTTTTCTAAGCTCATACCTTGTTTACCATAAGGACCCTTTTGCAATTCCATATCTAAGATCATTTCTGGTGTGTATTCATCAAGGTCTGTATCTGTCATTCGTGCCGCTAGCTCCTTCAGTATTTGCCAATCGGTGCGTTGATAGTCTGCTGGTTCAAACAATGGCTTAGAATATTTGACGGTATTTCTTACTGAAAATGAATTGAAGAAAATATCAAAATGCGAATTTTCAAGACCGGTTGTTGCCGGTAAAATAATATTAGCGTGTTTAGTGGTTTCATTAAGATAAATGTCGATGGCGACCATATAATCTAATCCTGAAAACGCTTCAGCTAATTTATGTCCACTCGGTGATGAAAGCACAGGGTTACCTGCAACAGTAATTAAGCTTTTTATTTGACCTTCACCGGGGGTTAATATCTCTTCAGCTAATGTTGCAACCGGAAACTCACCATTGAAAAAAGGTAACTTTCTGACACGACTCTTATATTGCCCAAACGAGCTTTTATGACCCTTCTTATGATTTCTTAATAAATCAAAAGCGGGCTGTGGAAACATAGCACCGCCTGCACGGTCAAAATTGCCGGTTATAATATTAAGCACATTGGTTAGCCATTGGCATAAACCACCAAACGTTTGAGTAGATGCGCCCATACGACTGTAACACACCGCTGAGTCTGCAGTTGTCATATCATTGGTTAACGTTCTAATATCACTTGCCGGTATGCCGACATGCTTAGCCACTGATTCGGGTGAATAGTCATTAGCGATATTTTCCAACGCATCTAGTCCATCAACCATATCTGCTAGATGGCGAAGATTAACGCTATTGGTTGTAAAAACACAGTGGATCATCGCCAATAACAAGAGTGCGTCTTTTTCCGGTCTAATAAACAAATGTTGATCGGCAATTTTAGCGGTTCGGGTACGGCGAGGATCAACAACAACAATTTTACCTCCTCGTTTTTGAATAGCTTTCATTCGGCCGATAACATTGGGTGCTGTCATCATACTACCATTAGAGACCACAGGGTTACCGCCAATAATCAACATAAAATCAGTGCGGTCTATATCGGGCACAGGGATTAACATACCCGCACCAAACATAAAATTAGCGGCAACATGATGTGGCATTTGATCGGTTGAAGCAGAACTAAAACGGTTTATGGTCCCTAACGCTTTCATAAATGGTTTTAGAAAAAGCGCATTACCTAAGTTGTGCGCGTTAGGGTTTCCTAAGTAAACCGCCAAAGCGTCACGGCCATGTTCTTTTTGAGTGCCTTTAAGTTTTTCGGCTATCTCGGTAAAAGCTTGATCCCATGAAATATCTTCCCAGCCATTAGCTGTCCGTCTAATAGGTGTTTTTAAACGGTCTCCATCATTATAAAAATCTTCTAACGCCGTTGCTTTAGGACAATTATAACCTTTACTGAAAGGGTCTTTTGGGTCGCCTTTAATCGATAAAATATGCTTATCTTGATACTTAATTTCTAAGCCGCACATCGCTTCACAAATATTACAGTTACGGTAGTGCGTTTTGATATCACTCATAGTTATCTCCTAATTGGACCCATTAAAAAATGAAAACCTTCTTGGTTAGCGGCTTACTTGTGGCTTAAAACATATTAACTATTGACGTTAAAATTTTTCTTCAAACCACTGTTTTGTCAGGCCAATACTGACCATACTTTTAAGTTTAAACAATGCCATCCAATCACCATCTTGGGGAACAGCATCGCCGCAACGGGGATCTGAACGTTGCAGCGCACCCGTCATTTTATGATCTATAGGTATAGTTTCACAGCCATGATCTGATTCACAAATGAAATCCCAAGGCTCTCGAGCCGGTGCATGACAAGCAAAACAGTTGCCGCCAAAGCGATTAACAACATCGACAAAACCACGCTTACCTATTTTTGACCCTTGTTCATTAACTTCTAGTTCAAAAAACTCCCAGTCACCCGTCGCGGGAAAAGTACCCGATTCACGTTTTACCATGGCTTCTGTTGGTACAAGTTGTACAACCGAACCCACGGGGTACTTAGCGCCTTCTGGTGCATTGGCAGCGGCTAAAGTGCTTGTTATATCTCCTAAAAGATTATCAACATAAAAATGCCTGACCGGTGTCATATCTCTTATGCAGCTGAAGCTGTTCTCATCGACATTAACCTCTGTTATTGCTGTAACAGCGTCAGCGACACTTTGATCAGGGTCTGGTGTCTTAACGGATGTGTCTGCGCTAGCAGACAAGGATGTTAAACATGCAAACACTAAGGAGCACATCAGGTTATTAACAAGTTTCTGGGACATATTCATTTCCATTTTAATTAAGTATCGTAAAGTAAATTTGAGTTTTATTGATAAAAAAACACCTATAACCGCGCAACATTAAGCTGACCATCAGAGTTTAACGATAAGTTTGCCTTTATTTTCACCTGTAAAAAATAAGTTCAAGCCAGTCATCGCTTCATCAAAACCATCTAAGATATGAGCACGATACTTAATTTTACCTTGCATTACATAGGGTGTTAGCTTTTCTAATAGGGCTGGGACTTCGCCAAAATGATCTGGCATAGTAAAGCCCTGTATTGTTAAGCGTTTCTTAATGATAGGGATCCAACTAGGTGCTAAGTCTGGTTCTGCTTTTGGGTAATCAGCAATCATTCCACAAACGACAATTCGACCATGAGCATTCATCCGGGCAATAACATGGTGTTGGATGGGTCCACCGGTATTTTCAAAATAGACGTCAATACCCTTTGGCGTTAATTGCGCTAATGTAGTCGCTATATCATCAGTTTTATAATTTATCGCGCCATCAAAGCCTAATTCATTTACCACCCAATCGGCTTTTTCATCACTACCTACAACACCAATGACAGTAAGTCCGTCGGCTTTAGCAAGTTGCCCAACAATTGAACCAACCGAACCAGCCGCTCCAGAAACAACAAGTGTTTCCCCTTTTTGAGGCTTACCTATGCTGTATAATCCTTGTGTTGCGGTTAACCCCGGCAAGGCAAAAACCGATAAGATAGCTTCATCTGGTAAGGGTGCTGTTACTTTATTTAAACCCGTACCATCACTTAAGAAGTATTCTTGCCAACCCATCATGCCCATAACGCGATCACCAACGTTGAAGTTAGCATGATTACTTTCAACGATTTCACCGATACCTGAACTGCGCATAACATCGCCAAGGGCAACGGGTGGAATATAACTTTCTGTATCTGCACTCATCCAACCGAACATTGCCGGATCAAGTGACATATGTGATTGTTTCACAAGAAATTGGTTTTTTGCCACTTCAGGAATATTCTTTTCTACAACGTCAAACAAATCAGGTCCTATTGGACCACCAGAAGGACGTGCAATTAAATTTATCGCTTTATACGTTGTAATCATTATTATCTCTATGCGTTTATAGTATGTAATTGACGACTCTTTATTAAGAGACTATGCCAATAACTGATTTATATTTTTTATAAGGTTTAACTGTTGATTTTTATAAATCTGATCAAATGACTCCGCTAACTTTTCGCTGTCATTCATCACTTTTTGCCAATACCACATTCGCTGTTTGCGGTTCATGGCAATGAAGTCGTTTCTGTCAGGAATTTTATGATGAGGTAATGCGTCAATAAACTTAGCAGAAGGACAAATCAACACCGTATTGTCGTAGTTTTTTAATCTTACTTTTCTTGTTAAACTTTTATCAAACCAACCCGCCTTAAGTGATGAGCTAAAATGGGGGTAAAGTGTTAATCCTGGATTTTTAATCTCAAAATCAAAATGATAATCAACAATACCACCATCTCGATACATACCTTTTGGACTGTTTTCAATATCGCTAATACCCCGCATCACTAAGGGTATTGAACCTGATGCGAGTAACGCGTTACGAATATTACCTGTTGAAAAAGGTAGACGGGATGTGGGTATGTTATCAGGATCGCTAAGCTCAAGGTTACTATGGCTCGACTGAAAAATATAACGCTCATATTGGCTATTTAAGCGTGGGCGGCTGATGCGATTATAAACATAGCTTTTTGCTAGGCCAAGTCCCTGAATAAATTTATTTTCATAAGCAACAAAACCGTTACATTTAGCAACGATGATATGCGCTTTAAAATGGAGGTTATCAACAATTTCTTGCTCGCCTGATTCGCCAAAAATAGCATCCATCATTTCTAGTGCTTTTTCGCTAACCTCTGCGGGCTTGGCTTTAGCCGTGTAGGTAGTTTCATGATAATTTTTTGCGAGACGCTCTATTGCAGCGATGGGATCTTTTTGAGCAAAACATGCATTTCTAAAAGCACCAACACTTGAGCCAATAAGGTTTAATGCTTGTTCTCTATTTTTAAAAAACTCACTAAAGAGATATTTATCTAAACCATATAAAGTAAACCATTTAGGTCCACCACTCGCCGCTAAAAAAGAGCTAAATAAGTCAGGTGAAAATCCATTTTCTTTAATCGTCTTCATGGCTGAATCGCCAGCATATATTTCTAACATATTATTTTGTTGTTCACTTTTTGGTGACAATAATAAATCATTATAATCTCTAAGCTATGGTAAACGTTAGAAATAAATTAAACAAATGAATAGTACTTATGGTTCATTATTCACCAAATGAATTCGAGTTAACGAAAACGAGAAATATAACCAAGCTTAAGATAGTGAAAAGCACAAATGAGGAGACTAAACCCAAAGCGTTCAGTCTCCTAACAGAGGTGAACTATTTTTTATTGGGATTAATCAGATATTTTTCGCCTGTTTTCTTAGCATTGTATTGTAAAACAATCGTTGGGGTCATCGCTTGTTCAAAACTTAATTCGTCAGTAAACGCACAAGCAAAAGTGGTTTTTATCTCATCGGCCACTTGCTTTTGTAATTTTGCGATTTGTTGTGGTTGCAACTTGCTCAAAAAGCTCATCAATAACCAACCGCCTATGCCCCATGTCATTCCGTAAGCGCGATTTAAGATACTTGGGGTGAAGTCTAACCCCCCATAAATATAAACTTGTTTATTTGTCTCTGAACCATAAGTATTAAAGCCAACAGCGTCTTTACTGCCAGACTGCTCCATAGCGTTCAGGATATCACTGACAATTTCTCCACCACCTATTGCGTCAAAGGCTAAAGTTGCCCCTGTTTCATCAATCGCTTTATACAAATCAGCCTTGAAGGTTTTACTAGATGAATCACAAATATATTGAGCACCAATTGCTTTAAGTATATCGGCTTGTTGCTGACTTCTAACAATATTGACCAAAGGAATGTCTTGTGCCAAACATATTTTATTCAGCATTTGTCCTAGACTTGACGCTGCAGCGGTATGCACTAATGCACTGTGCCCCTCCATACGCATGGTTTCTACCATACCTAAAGCAGTTAAAGGATTTACAAAAGAAGAAGCAGCATGCTTAGCTGTAGTCCCCTCATGGTGAACAATACAAGCTTGTGCGGGTACGCAACAATATTGGGCATAGGCGCCTCCGGTTAAAACCGCGACTGTTTTCCCCATTAACGACTGAGCAGCGTCACTATCACCGGCAGCAATCACGGTACCTGCGCCTTCATTACCAATAGGTAATACTTGATCTAAACGAGATTTAATTCGAGGTAGTATACTGCTATGCACAGGTGCACTGAGCGTTAATTTATCTGCACTTAATACCGCCTCGGCTAAATTAGCAGGTCCAAACATCGGCCACATATCAGATGGGTTAATGGGAGCGGCTTCAATACGAACGATCACTTCATGGGATTTAGGTGTCGCTACCTCGACCTCTTTTAAAGATAGTTCAAGTGTTCCGCTTGCAGAAATATGAGTAAATAATTGTTTTGAGTTTGTCATGATAAGATATTCTCCAGCTGTTTGTTGTCGTTTTATGACGTGGTAATTTTGATAGCGTTAGGTGCTACCTTGCGTGTTGTCTTGGCTACAATAACGATTACTTCCATTAGCGCCTTTCAGGCTCAGTCACTTTACGACCCTCAAGACTAAATTTGCCGGTTCCTAGGCCAGTTATTATTAATAAACCGGCTATTATGCCCATATTTTTAAAGAAGTTTTGTAATTCGTGACTCCGCGCCACACCTTCTGTCATTCCCCAAAAGTCATGCATAAATAGGCTGATCAACAAGGTTAGACCCGCTAATATAAAAGCAGACACTTTACCTTTAAAACCAACAATGATAGCCACTCCACAAACCAATTGAATAATAATGGTTAACACTAATAATAACGATACCATAGGAACATTGTGCTGCTCCATGTAGACACTGGTGCCCTCAAATTTGTTAATTTTACTTATCGCAGGGATAATAAAGTAAAACCCCATCAGTAAACGTCCCAACAAAAGACAGCTATTTTCTAAAATATTCAAGGGTAAATCCTTATCGTGTTAATGAGTTTTTTAGCTTCCTAGCAGAATAAAAAACGCCTAAGGACTAGCATAACACTAGCCGTAGGCGTATATATCCAATCGATTTAGTTCTAGAAAAAAGTTAACCTAGTCTATTTATGCAACGTCCTTACGTAACTCTTTTCGTAAAACTTTTCCGACATTACTTTTGGGTAGCTCATCGATGAACTCTATCAACTTAGGACGTTTATAGTTTGTTAGCATTTCATGACAATGATCAAATATATCTTGCTCTGCTAAATTAGGATTTTTCCTGACAATAAAAACCTTAACCGCTTCTCCCGTTGTGTCGTGTGGAATACCAATAGCAGCGGCTTCAAGTACACCATCATGCATAACGAGTACTTCTTCAATTTCATTAGGAAAAACATTAAAGCCTGAGACGTTGATCATGTCTTTTTTTCGGTCAACAATTTTAAAAAAGCCATTTTCATCCATGGTGGCAATATCGCCGGTAGCTAGCCAACCATCTTTGAGCACTTCTTCGGTTGCATCGGGTCGGTTGTGATAACCTTTCATCACCTGAGGACCTTTAACCCACATCTCACCGGGCTCACCTAGCGCAACTTCCTCACCATTATCGCCAATTAAGCGAATATCGGTCGAAGAAACAGGTAAGCCAATAGAGCCGTTATAGCTTTGTTGATTAAAAGGGCTCATCGTCACTAATGGCGCACACTCTGTTAAACCATAACCTTCTAACAATCTTGTTTTAGTGACTTTTTCCCAAAGCTCGGCTACCGGACGTTGTACTGACATTCCGCCACCAAAACCAAGTTTTAATGGGCTAAAATCAAGTTGGTCAAACCCAGGGGTATGTAATAAAGCATTAAACAAAGTATTTACACCCGTGATAATAGTAAAAGGGTATTTAGCGAGCTCTTTAACAAAGCCTTTCATATCTCTTGGATTGGTAATTAAAATATTAGTACCGCCAAAAGGCATAAAACATAAGCAATTAGACGTTAGCGCATAGACATGATAAAGCGGTAAGGCTGTCACCATAATTTCTTTGCCTACTTCATATATATTTTTAGTCGCCGCATTTGATTGTTCGAGGTTAGCTACCATATTGCGATGGGTAAGCATGGCTCCTTTTGATGGGCCCGTCGTGCCACCGGTATATTGTAAGAAGGCTAGATCTGAACCAACCACTTTGACAGGACTAAAGGTTAATTTAGCTCCTTTTGTCATCGCTTGATTAAATCTGACTGCTCCAGGAAAATTAAAAGCAGGCACCTGCTTTTTAACATGCCTGAGTACACTGTTAATAAGTAACCCTTTAACTGCCCCTAACCTGTCACCTACAGCCGTAAGAACAATATGTTTAACATCGGTTTTATCAATAACTTTTTCAAGGACATGGGCAAAATTCTCGAGGATGAGAATAGCTTTAGTGCCTGAGTCTTTTAACTGATGCTCTAATTCACGTGCTGTGTATAACGGGTTAACATTCACCACGGTAAGTCCAGCTAATAAGGCACCAAATAATGCGATAGGGTATTGAAGAAGATTGGGGATCATAATCGCGAATCTATCACCTTTAACTAATCCTAAATCTTGTTGTAAATAAGCCGCAAAGTCATGAGCTTGTTGACCAAGTTCTTGATAACTAATGCTTGCTCCCATATTAATAAAAGCGGTGTTATCTTGATATAACTTAGTATATTTAGTAAATAAATCTGCTAATGAGTTATATTTATCTGGGTCTATTTCGAAATCAACACCAGGTGGGTAACTCTTTTCAAGCCAAATTTTTTCCATTATATTTATCTCCCCAATCACAAATTGTTTACGTGGCATTATTATTATAGTTACGCCACGGTAAATGTTTTAATTAAAACGGTTAAAGTACTTCAAACAGACCCGCTGCGCCCTGTCCACCACCAATACACATGCTGATCACAACATATTTAATTCCACGACGTTTTCCCTCAATCAGTGCGTGCATCACCATACGTGTGCCACTCATACCATAAGGATGGCCAATAGAAATTGCACCACCATTTACATTAAGACGATCTTCAGGAATGCCTAATTTAGTCGCACAATATAAAACTTGTACCGCAAAAGCTTCATTGATTTCCCATAAACCGATATCGTCAATCGTTAAGTTATTACGCGCTAACAATTTGGGTATTGTATAAATCGGCCCAATCCCCATTTCATCGGGTTCACAACCGGCAACGACCATGCCACGATAGACACCTAAAGGCTTAAGGCCTCTCTGCTCAGCTAAACCTCGTTCCATTAGAACAACGGCTGCAGCGCCATCGGATAACTGCGAAGCATTGCCGCCCGTAATAGCGCCATTATCTTTGACCGCCTTTAAAGCCGACAGTCCTGCTAACGTTGTTGATGGACGATTACCTTCATCTTTAGTTAAAGTGACCGTTTCTTTACTGATATCACCCGTCGCCTTGTCCATAACCAGTTTAGTACAGGTCACCGGCACAATTTCATCATCAAACCTAGCCGCTTGTTGCGCTGCGGCGGTACGTTGTTGAGATTTAAGTGCATAGGCATCTTGCTCTGCTCGAGAAATACTATAGCGATTGGCAACGATTTCAGCCGTATCAAGCATCGGCATATAAGTAGCTGGTCGATAGGCTTTAACACTTGGGTCAACAGCTCTATACATATTCATTTTATCGTTTTGTACCAAACTAATGGAATCGCAACCGCCTGCAAGCACCACTTGTGCGCCATCACAAACAATATGATTGGCCGCAATAGCAATAGACATTAAGCCTGACGAACATTGACGATCGACAGTCATGCCAGGTACAGAAACCGGCAACTCAGCCGCCATTGCCACTTGCCGACCAAAGTTCATCCCTTGATTACCTTGCGTTAGAGCGGCACCAAAAATACAGTCTTCAATTTCATTGGCATCGATTCCTGCTCTTTCAACGGCGGCTTTAACCGCAATAGCCGCTAAAGTTGGCGCCGATAAATCATTAAAGGCACCTCGGTATGCTTTACCTATCGGGGTACGTGCGGCAGATACTATTACGGCTTCTCTCATCAGTATTCCTTTTTAATTATTATGTGAACGACAAACAAGTTGTCATATTTACTTTTGCTGCTGTGACTTCATATAAGCCATAGCTTTGCTGACAAATTTCTCACCTTGTTTTGATCCAGAAGATAAAGCTGCTTGGCCTGTTTCATCAGTTAACTGTGACCACTGTCCGCGCACAGATTCTGGTGTTTGTGACGACTGTGGGATAAAACAACCTTGAGTTTCAAACATGCTTGCACTTGAGTAACCGCCCGCACCTGCACATAAAATAAAGCGGGTCGGCGCATCGTCATCGCAAAGGGTTAGCAAACCAGCCGTTACCGCTTCAGGAGTAAATGCTTTTACAATGTCTTCAGGCATTAGGTCCTCAGTCATACGTGTGCCAGCAGTTGGGGCAAGCGCGTTAATCCTAATGTTATTTTTAAATCCTTCAATCGATAACGTATTCATTAACCCTAAAACTGCCATTTTAGCTGCGCCGTAGTTAGCTTGGCCAAAATTACCATACATGCCACTGGATGAGGTTGTCATCACAATACGGCCATAGTTTTGTTCACGCATGATATCCCAAACAGCTTTAGTACAATTAACGCTGCCCATCACATGAACATCCATCACCAAGGAAAAGTCTGCTAAGGTCATTTTAGTAAAGGATTTATCTCTTAAAATACCGGCATTGTTGATTAATATATCAACACGACCCCATTTTTCCATGGCTTGATTAACCATGTCTTTTACTTCATCAAAGTTCGCAACATTTGCGCCATGGCTGATGGCTTCTCCACCCTTTTCTTCAATTAAACGCACAACATCTTGTGATGCTTGTGAAGACGCCCCGCTACCATCGCGCGCACCTCCTAAATCATTAACAACGACTTTTGCGCCACGCGCAGCAAGCGCTAAGGCATGTGAGCGACCTAATCCATTACCTGCGCCGGTAACTATAGCGACTTTTCCTATAAAACTGATTGTCATGATATTTCCTTAAAATACTTTAAAATTACTTTTTAGCCATGTTATTTTACCATTTGTACTGAAATCCACTGTGCGACTAGCGCAGGTGTTTCACTGCCTTCAATTTCAACACTTACTTGGGTAGACAAACGATATTGTCCTGGTTTTTTTTCTTCAATCGCCAACGTTGTTGCATGTGCTCGAATACGACTATTGACCGCAACGGGTTGCAAAAATCTCACCTTGTCAAAACCGGCATTTAAGCCCATGTAAAATCCGTCAATGATAACGCTAAAGTCTTCAGCAAAATGAGAGAGCATTGATAGCGATAAGAAACCATGAGCAATAGTACCGCCAAAGGGTGTCGCTTTTGCCTTTTCTTCATCAACATGGATAAACTGATGATCGAGTGTACAATCAGCAAATTGATCAATTTGTTGCTGAGTAACTAAGTGCCAAGGCGTTGGTTTAGCTTGAAAACCTATATAATTTGCTAATTCTTCTTTGTTAATTATAGTTGGCATAAGGTGTCTCTATTATTTATTTAACTGCTATTTTTAATGACTCTTTAAAACCATTCAGCTTTCATCTGATAAGTGCTGTCATCACTGTCTATTAACAGCGCTGACCATAACGCTATTTGCGGTAATTCAAACCTGTAGAAATACTGTAAGGTTTGCAGTTTTCCTTGATAGAAATTTTCATCACTTTGGTGTGGTTTATTTTCAAGCGCTTTCGTGGCAACAAGGCCTTGTTTGAGCCATAACCAAGCGACGATCACATGTCCAAACAACTCGAGGTATTTAACCGAATTAGCTAAAGCTAAATCAATATTTTTGCTGGTCATGGCGGTTAATAGTGCTTCGGTAGTTAGCTGTAAACTTTTTACCGCTGCCGTTAGTTGTTGGCTAAATTCAGTTAAACTTTGATAATTTTTGGCTTGTTCTATCGTTATATTTATTTCAGTTAACGTTGCTAAGTATCCTGCCATCTTATTCATTGGCACCTTTCGCGTTAATAAGTCCAACGACTGAATACCCGTTGTACCTTCATGAATAGCGTTTAAACGATTATCACGATAAAATAATTCCACGGGGTGTTCATTAATATAGCCATGACCACCGAGTACTTGAATGGCTAGGTCATTGGCTTTAGTACCATATTCAGAGGGCCATGTTTTAATAATAGGGGTAAGAAAGTCTAATAAGAGATGCGCGTGCTCTTTTTCTTCAGCACTAGCTGCTGTTTTCTCATCATCACTCAATTGTGTGCCATAAAGTACTAATGAAAATGCGCCCTCTGCGTAAGCTTTTTGTGCGAGAAGCATTCTTCGTACATCGGCATGTTCGATAATATTAACCATAGGTGATAGTGGATCTTTACTCGAGGGTAAACGACCTTGTGGCCGATTTTTAGCATAATCTAATGAGTACAAGTAACCTGCTATACCGATAACCGCCGCACTGGTTCCAACCATAATGCGTGCTTCATTCATCATATGAAACATATATTTGAGCCCTTGGTTTTCTTCCCCCACTAAGTAACCAACAGAGCCGTTCTTTTCTCCAAAACTCAACGCAGTGGAAGTTTGAGCCCGCCCGCCCATTTTATGAAATAGTCCGGATAAGGCGACTTCATTGTCATCGCCAATTGAGCCATCGTCATTAAGCAAAAATTTTGGTACAACAAAAAGCGAAATACCTCTTATCCCTTTTGGCGCTCCGGTTAATCTCGCAAGCACTAAGTGAACAATATTTTCACTGAGATCATGATCACCACCCGATATATAAATTTTATTACCACTAATGCGATAGCTACCGCCTTCGGCCTTAGTCGCTTTAGTGATTAAATCACCTAAGCCTGAACCACTGCCCGGCTCTGTCATCGCCATTGTGCCCATAAAACGACCCGCTCGCATTGGTTTTACCCACTTTTCGATGAGGTCTTCACTGCCATGCGCGCTAAGTAAATTAGCATTCGCGGTAGTTAACATGTTGTAACCTAAACCGACACCACCAGCGACAGTTAAATATGAAGTAGCGATGCTGGCGATGATTGGCGGCAGTTGCATACCACTGGTTTCATAATCTGCGGTCGCTGAAGATAAACCCGAGGCAATAACGGCATCAATAGCGGGTTTGAGCTCAGGAATTAAATGTACCTTTTTACCGTCAAACGTCGGTTGGTGAGTATCAAGTTTTTGACGAATAGGTAAGAAATGTTTTTCTGCTATAGTTTTAGCCGTAGCAATAACTTCGTTAAATGTATGCCGGTCATGATCTTGATAACGTTCTCTTTTTAAAAGAGACTCACTATCAAAGAATTCATACAGCATAAATTCAATATCTCGTTGATTCATTAATTCACTGGCCATTCGGGTCTCTTCTTATTAACTATTTAAAAAAGTAACACAAGATTATTGTTTACTGCGCTGATACACCGCCATCAATCGCGATACATTGCCCGGTCATATAAGTGTTCGCGGGTGACAGCATCATTAGCATCACGGCAACAACTTCTTTAGGCTCGGCTAAACGCTTCATTGGCGCACCTAAACTCATTTTACTTTGCATACTTTCATCGGCCATGTCAGTGACCATTTTAGTTAAGGTAAAAAAAGGACATATCGCATTGATACGAATATTATGGCGACCATATTCAACAGCGCCCGTTTTTGTCAAACCAATAACGGCATGCTTTGCCATAGAGTAAGCCGCAACTTTTGCCGCACCGCCAAGACCTGCCATTGAGCTAACGTTTAAAATGGCGCCACCTTGTTGCGTTAACATCTGCTTAATTTGATGACTCATGCCAAACTGCACACCTTTAACATTAACGGCAAATTGTCTATCCATCAGGGCTTCGTCAATTTCGTGTAACGCATGAAAATCATGAGCAACACCTGCATTATTAACACCAATGTCAACACGACCAAATTTTTCAATGGCTAAGTCGACCATAGCTTTACAATCTGCATTGTTAGCAACATCGCATTGAAGGCCGAACACCTCAGCACCTGAGGCTGCAATATCGTTGGCCACCTTGTTAACACCTGCTTCGTTAATATCACTGATCACTAACTTAGCACCACGCTGAGCTAACTCTTGTGCTAATAACATACCAAACCCCTGAGCAGCACCCGTAATAACAGCAACTTTTCCGGTAAAATCTAATAATGGATCCATTTTTTTTCCTTAAAATATTATTTGAACGTGTTTATTATCATGGTGCTAAATTGAATAGCTAGCGGCTATTTTCTGACCTTTTCTTGCGCTATTATCTCAAGAGCCATCAGTGCTAGAGGTTCGACAAACTGACCAATTTTACTGGCATTTTCATTCGACGCATTGCCCTGTGACGCTCTTTTGGCAACACCTTGAACAATGGCGGCTAACCTGAAAAAACTAAAGGCGAGATAAAATGTCCAGTTATCTATCTTTTCAATGCCCATACGCTGACAATAGGTTGCCACATATTCTTCTTCCGTTGGAATGCCCAGACTGGCTCTATCTACCCCTTTTAAGCCATCGATACTGCCAATACCTTGGGGCATACGTAATCCCATACATTGATAGGCTAAATCAGAAAACGGATGTCCTAAGGTTGAGAGCTCCCAGTCAAGAATGGCTATAATTTCTGGTTTGTCTTTGGCAAACATCATGTTGTCTAAGCGAAAGTCGCCATGGACTAAACAAACTTTGCCATCATCTGCGGGTAAATTAACTTCAAGCCATTGGTTTAACTTGTCCATCGCTATTATTTTTTTGAGTTCTGAGGCACGATATTGCGCAGACCAACGATCATATTGACGTTGAAAATAATTACCTGCTTTTCCGTACTCACTTAAGCCAACACTTTCAACATTGATGCGATGTAAAGCAACCAAAGCATTGTTCATTGCGTCATACATTTTACTGCGATATTCATTAGTTTTGACTTCTGCTAATGAGGCACTCCAATAAACGCTACCATCACAATATTCCATCAGATAAAACATCGAGCCAATAATGCTAGTATCTTCGCAAAGGTGATAAACCTCGGCGACAGGAACGTCTGAAGATTTTAACGCGGCTAGCACTTTATATTCACGGTCAACCGCATGTGCTGATTTTAGGAGTTTTCCTGGCGGTTGGCTGCGCAAGACAAATATTCCGGACTGCGCTATCACTTTATAGGTTGGATTAGATTGTCCGCCTGAAAATTTATCAAGCGTAATGGGACCGATAAAACCATCAAGATGAAGTGCTAGGTAAGCGGTGAGTTTTTCAACATCAAAAGGTACGTTTGCTGCCATGTATTTATTCTCTTTCAGATTTAAGACGATTAATTTCAATAATCATTTAATGTTATGTCGATTTTTTTACTAAATCTCGTCCAAGTTGCATCATGTGAACTTGATCAGGACCATCTGCTAAACGCAAGGTTCTTTGAGCCGCATAAGCATGCGCTAAAAAAGTATCCTGACTAACCCCTACCGCACCGTGACATTGAATAGCTCGGTCAATAACGTCAAGCGACATATTCGGTGCAACTATTTTTATCATGGCAATAATATCTTTGGCTGCTTTATTACCTTCAAGGTCCATTTTTTGCGCCGCTTTTAACGTCATCAAACGCGCTTGTTCAATTTGACAAGCTGAAATAGCAATATCTTCGCGTATTGATTGTTGTTTTATCATCGGACGACCAAAGACAATTCGTTCATTAACACGCTTACACATTAAATCTAACGCACGTTGAGCAATACCAATCGAACGCATACAATGATGAATACGACCAGGACCTAAACGCCCTTGCGCGATTTCAAACCCTTTACCTTCAGCAACAATAATATTGTCGATAGGCACTCGAACATTTTCAAAAATAATTTCAGCATGTCCTTCTGGCGAATCATCATAGCCAAACACTTTCATTGGGCGAACCATAGTGACACCGGGTGTTCTCATTGGCACTAGCACTTGCGATTGTTGAATATAACGATTTTCATTGTCGGGGTCGGTTTTACCCATAACGATCATAATTTCACATTGTTTACGGCACGCGCCACTGATGTAAAACTTTTTACCGTTAATGACATATTCATCACCGTCACGTTCGATACGTAATTCAATATTGGTCGCATCACTTGAAGCAACTTCAGGCTCTGTCATGGCAAAAGCGGAACGGATTTTTCCTTCAAGTAGCGGCTCTAGCCACTGCTTTTTCTGGGCTTCACTACCATATTTAGCGAGAACTTCCATATTGCCTGTATCAGGAGCCGCACAATTAAACACTTCTGGCGCCCACATCACTTTACCCATAATTTCAGCTAAAGGTGCATATTCTAAGTTAGTTAAACCCGCACTATATTTGCCATAACTCAAAGGTAAGAATAAATTCCATAGCCCTTCTGCTTTTGCTTTCGCTTTTAGCTCTTCCATTAACGGCGGTGTTGACCAAGGCTCTTGTGCAACTTGTTCATGCATTTTCTGTTCAGCAGGATAAACATATTTATCCATAAATAAATTTACACGATTTATTAATGCGTTAACTTTGTCACTGTATTCAAAATCCATGAGAGATCCCTATAATTTAATAGCGCCCGTTTACTAACGAGTGCAGTGAGAATTTTTTTGTCACGATATTCAAAAATCATTGTCGGTTGAAAGTTGATTAATCAACCGACAACTGACTTAATTTATTTAACTTAACTTCATTAACGCTTCTTTATTAAACGGGGCTATTTGGTCTTCTTTTTTATCTCGTATTTTATTAACCCACTCTGGATCGACTAATAACGCTCGACCAATAGCAACCAAATCAAATTCATCATTATTTAGGCGCGTTAATAAACCATCAATTCCGGTTGGGTTAGAAGCACCGCCCAGGTCCATACTACCTTCACCGGTGAAGTCACTGTCGAGCCCAACACTGCCCACGGTTATTACCGGTTTATGGGTTATTTTTTTCGTCCATCCGGCTAAATTCAGCGTCGAGCCTTCAAATTCTGGTAACCAAAAACGGCGGGTGCTCGCATGAAATATATCGACCCCAGCATCACTTAATAGTGTTAAAAAAGTCGTTAACTCTGCGGGTGTTTGGCAAAGTTTTGCATTGTAGTCTTGTTGCTTCCATTGAGAAAATCTAAAGATAATAGGAAAATCTTCACCAACAGCGGCGCGAATTGCTTGAACAATTTCAACACCAAAACGGGTACGATTTTCTAATGAACCACCGTAGCCATCATTACGTTGATTTGTGCCTTCCCAGAAGAACTGATCAACCAAGTAACCATGAGCACCATGAACTTCAACGCCATCAAAGCCAATATTTTTAGCATCGAGAGCAGCTTGCGCAAAAGAAGCAACAACTTCGTCAATATCGGCTTGGCTCATTTCAATACCATTGGGGGCACCGGGTTTATATAAGCCAGATGGACTATAGGCAGGTACTGATTTATCTGGGCCAATACCTTCTTTTCTCACTGAACCAACATGCCAAATTTGTGGCACGATTTTACCTCCAGCCGCATGTACCTCATCGACAACATGTTTCCAGCCAGCTAAAGCTTCTTCACCAAAAATAGCAGGAACTCGCTCATAGCCATTAGCCGCTTTATGCGAAATAAAAGTACCTTCGGTAATAATTAAACCGACATTACCTTCTGCTCTGCGTCGATAATATTTTGCAACATCGTTATTGGCAATATAGTTAGGCGAAAAGGTCCGAGTCATCGGAGCCATAACCGTACGATTTTTTAACGTGAGTGCACCTGATGAAAATGATTCAAAAAGTTTGGCTGAATTACTATTACTCATTGTGTTTCCTGAAATTTATTAATACTAAATATTGCAGCAGACAAATTAATGTCAACGGTTGCTAGAGCCTTGTTAATCACTTTATTGTCTAGCCAATTAAATAACCACCATCAACGTTAATCGCAGTACCTGTCGTGTAACTTGATGCATTTGAAACCAAGTAAAGTACAGTGCCAGCCATTTCTTCAGGCTGCGCAATACGCTTCATCGGCACGTGATGCAACATTTGTTCAAGTATCTTGGGATTATTGACTAATGTTGACGCAAATTTTGTATCGGTGCCGCCGGGTAATAAAGCATTAACTCGAATATTAAATTGAGCACACTCTTTGGCAAAGGTCTTAGTCATAGAGATAACCGCGGCCTTGGTAATGGAATAAATCCCCTGAAAGTCACCAGGAATAACACCGTTAATAGAAGCCACATTGACAATAGCGCCACCATTATTTTCTTTCATTAGCTTTGCCCCAATAACAGACATGAAAAAATATCCGCGAATATTGACGTCGACTGTTTTTTGAAAAGCACTTAAATCAGTATCTAACACATGGCCAAAATAGGGATTAGCCGCGGCGTTATTAACTAAAATATCAAGCTTGCCATGTTGTTCTTTAATCAAAGAAAAAATGTTTTCGATTTGGTCCATTTCGCCAATATGACAAGGTATAGCTTGAGCGCTGCCACCCGCGGCAATAATATCGTCAACAACAGTTTGGCAACCTTCAACTTTACGGCTAGAAACAATGACATGGGCGCCACTTTGCGCCAGTAATTTAGCTATTTGCTCACCAATGCCACGACTTGCGCCAGTAACCAAAGCGATTTTTCCTGTTAGATCGAATAAGTTAATCTTGTTCATGTTAAGTCTCCTTCTTAATTGCTAATATATTATCGATTATCTAAACGTCACCCAGTCTTCACCTGCTAGGGTCAAATGACTATAATTGTTAAAATAATCAATGCTTAAATTCTTTTCTGAAAAGAGTAATTTAGTAACACCAGTATTGCGTGACTGTTGATTGATGATTAATGTTTTTTCATCAGATAAGCCTAAAACATGCTGAATAATGACAGCTATGGTGCCACTTGAAGTAAATATACAAATATTGTTTGTATGTTGATTCTTTTGTGTAATAGTTTTTCTTGCCGTTAGCTCTTGCTTAATGACATCTTGTAATGCGCTAATACAACGTTTTTTAAATTGACTCCAACTTTCTTTATACTCATTGTCGTGGTTGCCACCTGTCCACCGAAGCAGTGCATTAGCAAACTCTTTTTGAAAAGCTTTATTTGCGCTCGGCTGTTTACTCATTATCGTAGCCATTTTTGAAAAATCTTTCCATTGCGCATCATAACAAGTTAACAATTCTTGATGATTAAACTCATTAAACCCTGAATGCAGTATCACAGGTGATGGTTCACTTTCATAACCCAGTAAGAAATGTTCTAGGGTTTGTCCGTGTCGCAGCAAATCACCCGAGTAAATCTTTTCTGGTGCAGATATGGCTTGCCAATACTTACCCAATAAGCGCGATTGTTCACTGCCTTTTTCAGACAAGAGGTCGTAGTCGGCTTTACCAAAAGAGGCTTGCCCGTGACGTATAAGATAGATGGCCGTCATGCGTTTACCCTTTCACAGAAATAGGTTGCGATTTTAATAGCGGGCTTATTATCATCTTCATCATTAATTGAGGTTCTTTAAATATCTGTTTTTTCGATATATTGATATTAATTGCCAGTCAACAATTAAACAAATGAATAGTTATTATGACCTACTATTCATCTTACAAATAAAGAAGCCGAAATATAATAACGATTGATTAAATATATGACCCTAATTAAATTAAATAATAAACTTAATGATTAACTATTCATTTTATGAATAGAATGGCAATATTAATTTCTTATTTTACGAATTAGGTTGAAATATAACGATGAAAGTCGACTTAAATTTATTTGTGGTCTTCGAAGCCATTTACTGCGAAGGCAATATTACCAAAGCAGCATCAGCACTGAATTTGTCACAGCCAGCAGTGAGTCACTCTTTGAGTAAATTACGCGCACATTTTGACGATCCACTTTTTGTGCGACAAGGCAATGAAATGCGACCTACTGTAGTGGCTAATAATGTAGTTGCAGATGTTCGTGAAGCTTTACGTCAATTACAAATATGTTTAGCACAGTCAAAACAATTTCAACCAATGACCTCGCGCAAAAGTTTTACCATTTCGTTGCACGTTGCCTTAGAAGCTTCTTACTTGCCGCCTTTGATACAGAGAATTCATAAAGAAGCGCCCTGGGTAAATATACAAAGTAGCCGCCGAGTTAATCGCCATGAACTGGAAAATAAACTCGCCAGTGGCGACATTGATTTAGCCATAGATACGTTATTACCCGTTAGCGACAATATATTACACACCCAATTAGAAAAAGATAAATTAGTCGTCGTTGCACGTAAAAATAATCCACAAATTAACGCAATACTAGATTTAGAAAGCTACTTAGCGATGGACCATATTTTAGTGTCGTCGCGTTCAACAGGACCAAGCATTGAGGATTTCGAATTAGCTCGTCTTGGATTACAACGTAAAATAGGTTTGCGGTGCCAACATACATTTTCAGCATGTCGGGTTATAGCTGGTAACGATATGTTGCTTACGGCAACAGAAACAACCGCTAAAATGTACGCGCAATTGCTCGATTTGGTTATATACCCATTACCTGTAACACTACCTGATATTGATATGCATCTTTATTGGCATACAAACCTCGACTTTGAACCCGCTAACAAATGGCTTAGAAATAAAGTGATTCAAGCAACACCCGGCGTTTAAAGTCACTTATTGCTAGATATACCCTTTGCCTAACGCCCAAAAAATGTGGATCGTCACAAATAATGAGAAATGCGTCACACGATGAGAAAATTTAACATTTAAGTTATACTTGAGAAAATTTTTGTAACTCGTCAACGATCCAATAAGGTCAGCAAAGATACGGTTATAGTCCTTTAAGTCTGAATAAACCTATAATTAGGATGTTCAGATCATGTGCCTATTTCATACGAATATTGATACGATATCATTTCGATGGTTACCGCTTTACTTTCGATGTATTAGGTACGCC